>JAACJX010000177.1 GCA_014237545.1 Ardenticatenia bacterium
ACTCCAAGCGTCTTGCCCATAGCTTATCCTTCGGCGTCGCTCTTATCCGAAGCCGGCGCTGCCGCCGCCGCCGGACGAGCCGCCGCTAAATCCACCACTGAAACCGCCGCTGAAGCCGCCACCGCCAGACCGGCTGCCGCCCGTATTCGAGGGGGGTGGTGTGCTTTTCAGGATGGAAGATGTGTTGTTCAACATACGTGTGAGCCCGGCCGACATCCCCGCCAGTCCTCCCGTTAGGCCGCCGGAGACGTCGCCCAAATTAGGCATGCTGCCTCCGCCGCCAGGGCTCCCCCCGATACCCCCGCTCGGCCGAGGAACGCCAAAGCCGCCGCCCATCGGCGCGTGGCCAGTCGGGTAGGGGATGTACCAGGGGGGAATAGCCGTGGTCGGCGATTGCGAGAAGGTATTGATGAAAGAGCGCTCCAGCCCAAAAGCAATAGCGTAGGCCAGGTACTTCTCAAAAATGTCGTTGGAGTTCTCGATATCAGCATATTCCTTGATATTTTTGAGATAGTTTTTGAACGCCAGCCACTTGGCCGAGGCCTCCGCTCCCTTGGCTGTCTTTCGCGGCATGTGGCGGGCGGCGATGAAGAGGGCGATGGCCGTGGCTATAATGGCCAAAACCGGGAAACAGACCAGCCCGATGTTCTCGCCTAGCAGGACGCCTAGCAGGAAAAGGCTGGCAATCCCCAGGAACAAAACCAAAACGGCTAACCATGTATAACCGGTGCGCACGCTTTGGGGCGAGCGCGGCAAATACCCTTGATTCACAAGCTCGTCGAGGATCCTGTTGCGAAGCCCCGGAATCTTCCCGGCAAANTTATAGCGAAGGCTATTGAGCGACCGGCTATTCTCGCCGCGGAAGATGTCCTTCAGAAANACGCGTTCAAAGTCGCGTAGATCGCTATCCTGCTTGTCAGTGCGGGTAAAGGTGTAGCTCTTCTTGTNCTCCTCCATGATGACGTAGCCGCGATGGGCCAGGTCCACAAGCGTGGACATAATATCCTGCATGTCCACCTTTTCATCGACCAGCGAGCCGACCATGGCCGGCGGGAGCTGGTCAGGGGGTTCGGTAATGTAATCCGGTACAACAATACCGAGTTGCGGGTCGCGGCCGCGCGTGTACCACAGAAGGACGACACCGAGGGGGCCTATCACAAATAGAAGGAGTGAAAGCGCCAACACGCCGAGTCCAAGCGCGTCGCTCCGCTGCTCGGCGGCCTGCCATTCCGGCGTTGGGGTGGGCAACAGCCCATGCGGGAACTGTACCCGCACGTCAAAGGCGTAACCCGGCATGAGAGGGCCTTGGGTTTCATACGTGATGACGCGCTCATCATCACTCACGTTGATGAGGACGTCATCGGCCTCATAATCCCCGATATAAGCCTCGACCAGGTAGTCATTGGTATCGANATACTTTTGGGGATAGACGCCCTCGGGCAGGGTGATCGTTACCCGGCTGTGATCGACGCGGGCCGGGTGGTCGCTGGGGATCACGGTCCAGAATATCTGATCGCCGGAACCTTCATCCGAGGTGCCTGTCCTCACAGCCCCGTCGACGGTGTAGGAAAATGTGTAGGTATGACTGCCCAGGGCCGGGTCGAAGTACCAGTTGATCCTGGTTTCACCGCCTTCGTCCACCACTTCAAAAGTGCCCGGGGCGTTCGAGAACGATTCGACGTATTCTTGATCGCCTTCCCGAACGCGGACATTCCGGACACCGTCATTGTTCCCTTGCCGGCCGACAGGGATGCTGCGGAAACCAAACGTATAGGGAGCACCTTGGAAGTTCAACGTTTGCGTTTCGGTCACTTCCAGGCTTCCGTCCGGCTGGAGCACCATATCGATGTCCCAGTTTGTCCAGTTAAACGTCTTGGTCTGCGCGCTTGTGGCCGGGACCAGGACCAGAAACAGAGTAATGAAGATTAGTAGGGCGATTGACCGCTTGTGGATTTGTTTGCCATTGAACATGAATAATCGTCCTTAAGCATTAACGATGGTGCATGGCGGGGATCACTCCCCATTATAAACCATCTTGTAATAAATGCAGCAGTATCAGGGGCCAACGTGTTGTTCGATGATGGCATCTAGCCGGCCGTTAGCGTTCAAGCGGTTCAGAGCCGCGTTTAACTCGGTTAATAAAATTTCATCCTCTATACGCACGGCAATTGCATAAGGTTCTGAGGCGTCTGGAATTGGTGAATAAACGAGAGGCGCTTGTCCCGATGGATTATTCCTGATGAAAAGCAGGCCGCTCACGTAGTCGACAAGTGCGGCGTCGGCCTGGCCCGCCGCCGTCGCGGACATCGCNTCCTCGATAGTTGGGTAGGGGATGACATCCAGCCCTGCGACGCGCTTCTGCCAATCCAGCGCCTCGACGTGTCCTAAAGAGCCTAATTCCACCGCTATCGAAGCTCCGCGCAAATCCGCCACATCTTCGATTCGTTCACTGCCCGCCGGAAAGAACAGGTAGAGACCGGCGTCAAAGTAAGGCACGGAATAGGCAATGTCTCGCGTCCGTTCGGGGACGATCACCAGCGCGGAAATGAGCGCGTCTACCTGTTGAGTGATGAGAGCGTCGTAGAGGCCGTCATAACCGAAGTAGGAGAACTGGGGTTCCAGGCCCAGTTCCTCGGCCAGAGCTCGGCCCAAATCGAAGTCGATTCCTTCTGCGCCGTCCTCCGTCGTCACGGCAAAGGGCGGATAGGTGGGATCGACACCGATACGCAGAATCCCCTCCTCCTGGATTTGCTCCCAGGAATCATCCGTGTCGCGACATGCCGAAAGCAATATGAGCCCGATGATACCCAGGAGCAACAGTGATTTGAGCGTGTCGTAGCGCTTCAACGATTTCATGGTAAGTTGCCGGAATAGGCCCTAAGCGCGTCATAAATGGGTTTGGTGACGAAATCAGGCGTTACCAGGGTGAAATAGTCCGGATAAGACCGGGTGGGGGCAGGATAGCGAAAAGCCCAGATAGCCAGGAGTTCCACGTAGGGCCAATTCTCTTTTGCGTACTCCAGTGCATCGATCGTGTACTGGATCCGTTGGCCCGGTTTCACGGCCATCGTCCAGCGCGGGTGATCATTCCAGCCCGTTTCCGTCACATATATCTGTTTACCAGCGTCGCCATACTCGACCATGATGTCGCGAATTAATTCGATGCGACGAAAGTTCAGGATGTCCGNGCNGGGTTCGGCCTCGGCCGGGAATGTGAGGCCATAGGCGTGGACTGCCAAACCGTCGAAGTGTTCGGCCGCTCCGGCATCGTANATCCCTCTCAGGTAATCCAGATCGTTCATCGCCCACGGTGATCCTTCCGGCTCGATGGTCGGGGCTAATGCCCCGGCGAGCACGACCACGTCAGTGTTAGCCTCCTTGNCGGCAGGGTATACCGTGGCCAGTAACTCTGCGTACTCCTTTGGCGAGGTCTGACGATACCCCCATTCGAAACTGAGGTTGGGCTCGTTACCGACGATGATGTATTCCACCGAATCCTTGTATCGTTCAGCGAACAGGGCGGCAAAGGCGGCGAAGTCGTCATAAGCCTCTTGGTCGAGATAGCTTAGCGGCGTGTCCGGCGGCCGCNCCCATTCCGGCGTATATCCGATCCGGGCCACAACCTTCAGCCCATTGGCCCTGGCNTGACCGATGACCAGATCCTGATGTTCCCAGGCGACGCTGCCGTCTTCGGCNTGATAGTANGCCCACGGAAAAAACTCGACGATCCACGACGCGCCCATTTCCCGAACCATTTGCAACGTGCGTTGAATTTTCCACTCCTCGACTTCATCCGTCAGCCNGGTGTGGACGCCAAGGATAGGGGNTGTGGTGAATACAGGTTGGGGTTTGCCAAACGTGATGAGCGCGGGAGCCGGTTGCAGTAAGGCAAGCACGAGCGCCAGCGCCAGNACGCGCCAGCCCAGCCGNAAAGAGGCCTGCCGCCGGAACTCTTGCCACCATTCANCGANTTGCATCATACCGTCCATTATAGGNNCGANATGGCCTGAGGCTAAACATGCCCACCGGCGTTTCATGAAAAATGGGGAGTGACTAATTGGGTAGGCATACGAAATCGATGACAGACTTCTTGTCAAAGGGACGAGCCCGATTGTGAAGTTGTCGTTGGTTCCAGGCGTGGGCGAAAGCCTTGAGATGACGATTCAGCCACACCAGACAACGGGAG
>JAACJX010000170.1 GCA_014237545.1 Ardenticatenia bacterium
GACCGCTCAGTTCGGGGAGAGTGTGCGCCTGCTGGGCTGCGAGGCCCCGCAACCCGTCTCAGCGGGAGAGACGCTCATGCTGTCCTGTTACTGGCAGTCGAGCGGGGAGATGCCGCTCAACCGCTACGTCGCCTTCGCCCATCTGATCGATGGCAACGGCCGGCTCCTCACCCAGGACGACCACACCCTGGGCCAGGAACGGTATCCGCTAAATGCCTGGCGGCCGGGCGAGGTTATCCGCGAGGCCTACGTTTTGCCCCTCCCCGCGGACGCGACGCCGGGGGAGTATCACATTACCCTGGGCATCTATACCTGGCCCGATCTGAACCGGCTGGCTGTTCCCGGCAACGCTGATAACGTGGCCGTAATCGCGCCGGTTCGCGTCAATCAGCAAGGAGCGCCATGACAACCGAACCCAAGTCCGATGAAACGATCGCCATGCGCCCCGACGAGCAGATCGATGGCGAGCGATTACGACGTTACCTGTCGGGCAAGCTGCCGGGCAGCGACAACCCGCTCTCCGTCCGGCAATTTGGCGGCGGCGCGGCCAACCTGACCTACCTGCTCGATTACGGCGCGCACGAGTACGTCCTGCGGCGGCCGCCGCTCGGCCCCGTCGCCGCCTCGGCCCACGACATGGCCCGCGAGTATCGCGTGCTGTCCGTGCTGCACCAGGCCTTCCCCTATGCCCCGCGGGCCTTCCTGTTCGGTGACGACGAATCAATCATCGGCGCCCCCTTCTTCGTCATGGAGCGGCGGCGCGGCGTCGTCGTACGGCGCGCCTTGCCCGAAGCCTACGCGGGTATGCCCGACGCCGCGCGGCGCATGAGCGAGGCGCTGGTCGACGCGCTGGCCGAGTTCCACGCCGTGGATTACGAGGCGCTCGGTCTGGGCGATCTGGGCAAGCCGGCCGGCTTCATCGACCGGCAGATCGAGGGCTGGCAACGGCGCTGGCACGCGGCCAAGACGGATGACCTGAGCGAGATGGATAGCGTCTACCAGTGGTTGAAGGACAACCAGCCGGCCAACACGCAGGTGTCGCTCGTCCATAACGACTACAAGCTCGACAACGTCATGCTGGCCGCCGATGACCCCGGCCGCGTGGTGGCCATCTTCGACTGGGACATGTGCACCCTCGGCGACCCGCTGGCCGACCTGGGCGCGCTGCTGACCTACTGGACGGAGCCCGACGACCCGCCCTACCTGCAAGCGACGGCCATGATGCCCCTGGGCGAGCCGGGTTTCCTGAGCCGCAACGAACTGGTCGCCCGCTACGCTGCCAAAAGCGGCCGAACTGTGGCCGACATCAACTTCTACCACGCGCTCGGCCTCTTCCGGCTGACGGTCATCGTCGCCCAGATCTACATCCGCTACGTCCGCGGCCAGACGCAGGACCCGCGTTTCGCGGCGATGGCGTTCATGATCCCCGCCCTGGCCCGCCGCGCCCAGGAACTGACGGCTCGCTAAACCTGCCTAAACCTTCCTAACGCGCTGCGTTATTTCGCTTGCCAAGAACGCGAATTCGGTTAATATATCTTTAACGTATTCGTCGCGAGACCATTGAGCCGCTGAGTCCTCGCACGGAGCCCATTCACATCCGGATACGTTTTACCAAAGGAGACGAACCAAGCCATGTCAAACTCGCCCCCCGATGGGAAGCAGGGCGTATTGAGTCGTATCTGGGCATTGGCGCCATTTCGAACCTGGCTGATGCTGGCGGCGGTCATCGGCGGGATCATCGGATTGGGNGTNTTNACCTTTGCCTACGCTCAGGGCGCGTCCTATCTGTCGGATGACCCGGCGTCCTGCAACAACTGTCACGTCATGCGCGACCAGTTTGACGGTTGGAACCACGGCAGCCATAAGGCGGTGGCTACGTGCAACGACTGTCATACCCCTCACAGCAACGTGGTCGCCAAATACGCCGTCAAAGGGTTGAACGGCTTCCGCCACAGCGCCGCCTTTACCCTCGGGAACTTCCCCGAGCCGATCCAGATNACGGCCCTCAACCGCACCGTGGCCCAGAGCAGCTGCCTCTATTGCCACGAGTCGATCACGGCCGAAATGAACCACGCCAACAGTGACGAACCTACGGACTGCCTGCTNTGCCACGCGCGCGTNGGGCATCCCAAATAACNCAAGAGGAAGAGATGACCACTCAGGAACCCANNCAAAAATCACCCAGTCGATGGTGGCTGCTGGCCGCCTTTGTCGGCGGTCTGGTCATCATGGGCCTGATCGCCGCGTTGCTCGTCAACATCACCACCCGCAAGGCCGAGGCCGAAGAGTACCCGCTCAAGGTCGTCGAGATCGCCGAGGGGGAGATCGATCCATCCGAATGGGGCAAGAATTTTCCCCGCCATTATGACTCGTTCATGAAAACGCAGGACTCGACCATCAGCACCCCGTATGGCGGCTCCGTGCCCTATAGCAAGCTGGAGCGCTATCCGGCGATGGTCCGCATCTGGGCCGGTTACGCCTTCAGCAAGGACTTCAACGAGGAGCGCGGCCACTACTACGCCCTGCAGGACCAGAAAGAGACGCTGCGCACGGAGATCGTCGACCAGCCGGGCGCCTGCGCTAACTGCCACTCGGCCAACGCGCCGGCCCTCATCGAGGAAATGGGCTGGGAAGAGTTCAACCACACGCCCTACAACGATCTGCGCGACGACCTTCACATCGCCAGCTCCTGCGCCGACTGCCACGACCCGGACACGATGGAACTACGCATCACCCGCCCGGCGTTCAAGAACGCCATGGCCGANCGCGGCATCGATCTGGAAAACGCGACCCGNCAAGAGATGCGCACCTACGTCTGCGCCCAGTGNCACGTCGAGTACTACTTCGCCGGCGACAACAAGGTGTTGACCTTCCCCTGGGATAACGGCCTGAACATCGACGAGATCGACGCCTACTATACCGAGATTGGTTTCAAGGACTGGTCGCACGAAGAGACCGGCGCGCCGATGATCAAGATCCAGCATCCCGAGTTCGAGATGTACAACAGCGGCCTGCACTTCAAGTCCGGTGTGGCCTGTGCCGACTGCCACATGCCCTACGTCCGCGAAGGAGCCATCAAGGTCTCCGACCACTGGCTGCGCAGCCCGCTGACCAATGTCAACGGCTCCTGCCAGACCTGCCACCGCCAGACCGAGGCCGACCTGGTCGAGCGCATCAACACCATCCAGGACCGCACGGCCAAGCTGCTGCGCACGACCGAGACCGCTATCATCGACGCCATTGACGCCATCGCCTCGGCGCGGGATGCTGGNGCCACGGANGAGCAGCTGGAGAACGCGCTCTACTTGCAGCGCCGCGCCTCGATGCGCTGGGACTTCGTCTCGTCGGAGAACAGCACCGGCTTCCACAGCCCGCAAGAAGCGGCGCGCATCCTGGCCGACGCGATCAACTTCGCCCGCCAGGCCCAAATCGAGGCCGAGCGTCTGGGCGGCACGACACAATCCGCTTCGACGGCGAGCGTCGCGCCCTAAATAGGTTCTTCTCCCATCTGTTTAACNCCTGGNGACTGTTGAGCGATTTGACAAATCGCTCAACAATCCGCCAGGTGTTATTATTTCCGGCGGAGGTTTCACCTATGCCGCTCACCTATCGCTCTATCTTCCGGCCCGGCCTGTTTGACGGGCAAACGATCATCGTCACCGGCGGCGGCACGGGCATCGGCCGCGCCGTGGCCCACGAGCTGGCCTCGCTGGGCGCCCACGTCGTCCTGGCGGCGCGCACGGCCGAGAATCTGGAGCGGGTGGCGGCCGAGATCGAGGACGCCGGCGGCGCGGCGTCCACCTTCGCCTGCAATATCCGCGAGGAGGAGCAGGTGGCGGCCCTGTTCGATTTCGTCCTGGCCGAGCGCGGCGGCTTCCACGGGCTGGTCAACAACGCCGGCGGCCAGTTCATCAGCCTGGCGGAGATGATCTCACTCAAGGGCTGGCGAGCAGTCGTGGAGACGAACCTGACCGGCACGTTCCTGATGTGCCGCGAGGCGTTCAACCGCCACATGGGCAGCCACGGCGGGGCCATCGTCAACATGCTGATCGAGATGTGGCGCGGCTTTCCGGGCATGGCCCACTCGGCCGCGGCCCGGGCGGGCATCGAGAACCTGACCAAGACGCTGGCCGTCGAGTGGGCGCGGGCCGGCGTGCGCGTCNACGCCGTCGCGCCGGGGCTGATCTCATCCAGCGGCCTGGAGCGCTACCCGGAGGCGGTGCGGCCGATGATCGAGCAGAACATTCGCGACATCCCGCTGAAACGCATGGGCACCGAGGCCGAGGTGAGCGCGGCCATCGTCTTCCTGCTCTCGCCCGCCTCGGCCTTCATCAGTGGCGAGTCGATCAAGATCGACGGCGCGGGGTCGCTGTGGCGCAAGACTTGGGAAGTGCCGGAGCACGGCAACGCGGCGGAGGGTTATCAGGGGCTCGTGGACGGAGCAGCCTGATATACCCCGATTCATCTAACCTTACCGGAAAGCTGGCCGAACCGGTTCTTCCTCATATCGCGGCCGGCGATGCAGCAAACTCGCCAACTTGGCAAAAAAGCCTCTGCTAGGGCGGCNGGCGGGCGGTTGATAAATCTTCTGCGCCAGCAGGTCCCGCTCCTCAGGCGTGCGCTTCATCAACTGCTCTTCCATCGTGATCCAATCATGGGTTGACATTTCACACACTCCCATTTTCAAAGATTTCAACTCATCGATTGCTTTCACTATATCAGTCGAACNCAGTGAAATCGCAGTGGGAACGCAAGGATTGATTTTCGTTTCGCAGGCTTTTACAATGTAAGCAGAAAGAGATTCTGTTCGCGTCTAGGCCAGGAGACGGGGAGCACCATGGCACATTTGTCGCTTTTTTTCCTGGGGCCATTTCAAGCGACGCTGGACGGGCACCTNCTCAGAGGCTTTGAATCCAACAAGGTCCGGGCGCTGCTGGCCTATCTGGCGGTGGAGTCGGATCGCCCTCATTCCCGCGAGTCGCTCGCCGCCCTGCTGTGGCCNAATTACCTCAACCGCTCGGCCGTCAACAACCTTCGTTCGGTGCTGGCCAATCTGCGGGATGTGCTCGGCGACCGGACGGCCACTCCCCCGTATTTGACTATCACCCGCGACGCCATCCGGTTTAATCCGGCGGCCGATTACGAATTGGATGTTGATACTTTCAGCATAGTTTGCGGCCGCGCGCTCGCCGATTTGCCCGAGCTTTTAACCATCTACCGCGGCGATTTCCTGGCCGGTTTCTGCCTGCCCGATAATTTGGAATTCGAGGAATGGTTGCTAACCCGCCGCGAACACTTGCGGCAACGGATGATCGACGCGCTGGACAAACTGGCAGCTGGCGCGGAGCGGCGCGGGGCCTATAACGATATGATTGTATTCGCACGCCGGCAACTGGAGATAGATAACCTGCGCGAGAGCGCCTACCGCCAGTTGATGCTCGCCCTGGCGCTGTTGGGCCAGCGGTCTGAGGCATTGTCACAGTATCAGTTCTGCGCCCATCTGTTGTCCGCGGAGTTGGGCATTGAGCCCTCGGCCGAGACGCGCGAGTTGGCCGGGCGCATCGCCGCCGAAGACGCCGATCTTCACNCGTCACACCCCGCTGCGGACTACTTATCAATGGGCGACAACGCCCTCCCTCGCCACAACTTGCCGCTCCAGTTGAGCAGCTTCGTCGGCCGCGAGCGGGAGATCGTCGAGGTGCAGCGATTACTGGATGGGTCTCGCCTGGTGACACTGACCGGCGCGGGCGGCTGTGGCAAGTCGCGCCTGGGGCTTGAGGTGGCGGCCGGGCGGCTGCCGGAATACCCCGACGGCACTCGGTTGNTCGAGCTGGCCCCCCTGTCTAATCCCGATCTGGTGCTGGAGACGGTCGCAACCACGATCGGCCTGCGCGACCAGTCCGGCCGGCCCATCCAGGACATCCTGATCGACTACCTGCGCCCGCGGAACATGCTACTCCTGCTGGACAACTGCGAGCACCTGATCGCGACCAGCGCGGGACTGGCTGAGACGCTGCTGCGGGCCTGCCCCCGCCTGCACATCCTGGCTACCAGCCGCGAGCCGCTGGCCATCTCCGGCGAAACTGTCTACATGGTCCCCTCCCTGCAAGTGCCGGAAACTGGCCAACGGGCGGGAGAGATGGCTGGTGTCGAGTCGGTGCGCCTGTTCGTCGAGCGGGCCGAGGCCCAGGCGGGCTTCGCGCTCACGGATGNCAACGCCGCGGAGGTGGGGCAGATCTGCCGGCGGCTGGACGGCATTCCTCTGGCCATCGAGCTGGCCGCGGCGCGGGTCAGAGCCCTTTCANNGTCACAAATCTCCGNGCGTCTGGATGACCGATTCCAGTTATTNACGAGTGGCGTTCGCACCGCCCTGCCCCGCCAGCAGACGCTGCAGGCGACGATCGACTGGAGCTACAACCTGCTGACCGAGCCGGAGAAAATGCTCTTCCGCCGGCTGGCGGTGTTCCGCGGCGGCTGGACGCTGGAGGCGGCCGAGGCGGTTTGCGCCGGGCCAGANCTGTCAGGTTTCCGAAACCTGACAGGTCTTGACATCCTCGACCTGCTGGGCCACCTCGTCGATAAGTCGCTGGTCATGGCCAAAGAAACCGGCGGGATCGTCCGCTACTCCCGCCTGGAGACGATCCGGCAGTACGGCTGCGAGAAGCTGGAGGCCTCGGGCGAGCTCGAGCACATGCGCCGCCGGCACCTGGATTACTTCCTCGATTTCGCCCAGCAGGGCGACCGCGAGTCACGCGGGCCGCACTCACTGGAATGGAACCGGCGGATGGAGGTAGAGCATAACAACCTGCGCGCCGCGCTGGAATATGCCTTTGACGCGGAGGGGGCATGCGATGCGGTCTTTCGTTTGTCACGGGCGGTGGGCGGGTTTAATGGCGTCTGGGCGACCGGCGCATACAAGGAAGGCTATTACTGGGTTGAGAAAGCGTTGGCCCACCCGAATGCCCTGCCGCGCACAGTGCTTCGCGCCAGGCTTCTCTCCCATTCGGCCGTTTTTGATAACAGCGGCCCATGGGAAAAACAGCGTT
>JAACJX010000168.1 GCA_014237545.1 Ardenticatenia bacterium
AAACACCTTGCCCGGCTCCCAGATGGCGGTCGGATAGCTGCCCAGGCCGGGGTAGGTATAGCGGTCGGCGACGACGGCCTCGCCCGGCCCGACGGCCTGCAAGAAGACGGTGTAGTTGGCCTGCGTCGGGGCCAGCGCGCGCCAGCACATCTCGACCATCAACGTCTCGCCCGCCCCGGCCGAGCGGTTCGCCGGCGTCACGCTGATCAATTCGGCCACGTCGCCGTAGTACCAGCCGAGAGACTCCCCCAGCGCCGCCGCGTCGCGAGCGCGTGGCGGCTCGTAGGCTGGTCGGATGAGCCAGAAGGGGGAGATGACGGCCAGAACGGCCGGCAGCGCCCACGCCCACCGCGCCAGCCGCGGCCGTAGCTCCCACAACCCGGCGATGATCAGCACGACGATGGCCCCCAGCGAGGGATAGAGCAGCCGGCCGTAGGTGGCCAGGATTTGCTGCATCCACAGGTAGAGCAGAAAGACGTTGCCGGCCACGGCGCTACCCAGCAGCGCCAGCAAGACGGGCAGGTGGGGATCGGCCGGCGGCTGGCCGGCATCTTTGGCTCTCCGCCGGCGCACGACCAGCAGCCCCAGGCCGGCGGCCGCCAGCAAGAGCAGCGCGGCAAACAGCCAGTAGATCCAATCGTAGGGTCGGATGTTGGCCAAGCCGAACGCGGCCCAGAAGGAGCGAAATGTGTCACGCCAGGCGATGGCATTGGGCCACACGAGGCGAAATGGCCCACAGGTAGAGAGTTGCTGGTAGCAGTGAGTATCCAGTCCCAACAGGGAGCCGTAGCGCAGCCAGGAGCGGGCAAACCACCACCCGGCAACCGCCGCGAAGCCCAGCGCCGCGCCGATCGCTGTCCACCCCACCTCTTGGGCGCGCTCGCGCCGCGTGGCCGCCCGACCGCGGCCCAGCCAAAGCCAGCCAAAGCCCAGCGCGACCGGCAGGCCAATGAGCAGCGTGTGGACCTTGACCAGGGCCGCCAGCCCCAGCGCCGCGCCGAGGGCCAGCCCGCGCCGCCGGCTGCCGCCGAGGCGCACGATTCGCGCCAATTGCCACAGAGCGGCCGTGCTGAAGGCCGTGGCCAAGATATCGTTGGAGACGTGGCTGCTGTGGAAGATGACCTGCGGAATGGAGGCGGTGAACGCCGCCGCGGCCAGAGCCGCGCCCGGCCGGTCGGGCAGCACCACGCCGGCCAGCTTGTAGACGAAGAGGATCAGCAGCAGGCCGGAAAGCACCGAGATGGTCCGGGCGAAGTAGAGCGCCCGCCAGCCGCCGCCGGTGTCCTGTGGGTAGTGGAGCGCGGTGTTCTTGTTGTCAGGCCGCGTCGGGTCGAGGTCATAGCGGAAGTACGGGTTGGGGCGGAAGATGAGCGGCGGACGCGTGCCCGCCAGCCGCGCCGGTAGGGAAGCCAGCAGGTAGTAGAGCGGCGGCTGGCCCGACTCCTGCCGCACGGCCGTGTTCCAGCCGGCTTCGCCCTGGATCGGGAAGCTTCGCTGCTCGATGAGCCAGGTGACGTAGGCGAAATGCTCGAATTCGTCCGAACCTTCCAGCGGNGGGATGGCCCACGCATAGAGGGCGGCCAGCGCGACGAAAGCCGCCAGGACCGGTANNAGCCGGTGTCGTAACCACTGCATCGCCTGAATTGTACCGCGGACGCACCNATTGGGAACGTTAGCGCGAGGGCAATCAGGGCATCAGCTGGTCTGTTCTNGCATGGATGCCNGAGGAACGCGGGGTACGCCGAGAAGCGCGGAGTCCAAGTTTCCCTTTCTCTGTGCCTTCCGTGTCCGATCTCCCTGTCCTCCATGTTCATCTGGCCCTGCGGGGATGCCCGCTTCCCACNCGCAACGCAATGCCAAAAACCGGCGATCAGGATATAAAAGGGGAAACCGACAGGAGCCTTTGATCCCACCTACCATGCGCCCCTATCTCAACCCACATCTCGCCGCGCTCGCCGGTCTGTTTGTGGTGTTGGCTCTGGCCTATAACGCCACGACCCCGTTGTTTGAGGCCCCGGACGAGCAGGACCACGTCGAATATGCCGATTGGCTGGCGAGTGGCAACGGCCTGCCTCATCTCATCGAGGACCGAGCCGTGGTGGGCGAGATCTGGCAGCCGCCGCTCTATTACGCGCTGATCGGCGCCGTGATCGCCCCCATCGACCGCTCGGATCTGGCGACCATCGCGCCGCTNAGCGAGGACTGGCAGGCGGGGCTCAGTCGCGTGGCCCACTACCACNCGACGGCCGAGTCNTTCCCCTGGCGTGGTGCCGCGCTGGCCGTCCACGTTGCTCGCGGCGTGTCGACGCTGTTGGGGCTGGTCGCCGTCCTCGCCGCCTACGGCATCGCCCGCCGTCTCATCCCACGCCACGCGCTGCTGGCCGNCGCCCTGGTGGCNTTGAACCCGCAGTTCGTGTTCATGAGCGCGGCCGTCAACAACGACAACCTCGTCATCGCCCTGAGCAGCGTGGCGCTGTGGATGCTGGTCAAGTTGATCTACGAGGCCGGNGATANGGCGAGCNCCCGTTCGCAAGCCGCCTGGTTNGCCGCGTTGGGGCTGGTATGGGGNTTGGCGGGGCTGGCCAAGCTGACGGGGCTGACGCTCGGCCTGCCCATCGGGCTGACACTCCTCTATCTGGCGCGGCGCGGGCAGTCATGGCGGCCGTTGCTACTCGGCGGGACGCTGACCGGCGGCGTCATGCTGCTGGTCTGCGGCTGGTGGTTCTGGCGCAACTGGCAGCTGTACGGCGACCCGCTGGCCTGGGGCGAGATGCTGGCCGTCACCGGGGCGCTGGTTCGCCCGGAGCTGCTGACGTGGCCGGAGACGCTGCGCTATGCCACCTTCCTGCGCTACTCCTACTGGGCCTCCTTCGGCTACGGGATAGCCGCGCCGGATTCCTTTTACCGCATGACCGGCGCGATCATGGCCCTCGGCGCGGGCGGGTGGGCTGTGGCGGCGGCGCGGCGGTCGTGGCGCGATACGAGCCCGGCCCGGTTCACTCTGCTCATTCTGGCCGTCTGGAGCCTGACTGTTTTCCCGTTTTTGCTGCGCTGGATGCGCCAGATCGACACGACCAATCAGGGGCGCTTGCTCTATCCGGCCATCGTCGCCCTGAGCGTGCTTCTGGCAGTGGGGTTGGCCGCGCTCGACAATCGGCGGCTGTGGTTGGGCAAAACAGTGGCCGTCGTGCTGGGCTGCTGGGCGGCGGCCATGCCCATGCTCGTCCTCGCGCCTGCTTATGCCCGCCCGCCCCAGGCCGCCGCTGCCGACGTCGCCAACTCCGTCGACGTTCGCTTTGGCGAAGATATCCGCCTGAGAGGCTACGAATTGCCGCTGGCCGCCGAACCGGGCGAACCGCTGGAGGTCGCCCTCTACTGGGAGGCCGACCGGGCCATCGCGACGAGCTATGTGGTCGCCTTGCGCGTTCTCGACGCCGCCGGCCGGCCGGTGAGCGGGGTCGACACGCTGCCGGCCGCCGGCCGCTATTCGACACGGGTTTGGGAAGCGGGGCGATTGTTCCGCGACAAATACGTCCTTCCGCCGGTCGCGACCGATGCTGTGCCCGGCCGGGGAACGCTGTTCGTCGTCCTCTACCCGCGCGGCGAGCCGGACGCGCCCCTGCCGGTCAGCGCGGACGGCGCGCCGGCGGGCCAGGAAGCCCGGCTGGGGGCGATCAAGTTGCCGCCTGCCCAGCCGGTGACAGCCGAGCCGGCCCGGACATCTGGCGCCGTGTTCGACGATCATTTCCGCTTGCTGGGCCTCGACACGCCCGAAAGCGCGACCGGCGGCGAGGCGCTACCAATCACCCTGTACTGGGAGGCGATAGAACCGGACGGCCGCGACTTCAGTGTTTTCGTTCATCTGGTAGACGAAGCGGGAGAGCTCGTCGCCCAGGCCGACGGGCAGCCGGCGGCGGGCGCCTACCCAACATCAATCTGGGCCGCCGGTGAGCGCGTCGTAGACGACCGCGAGCTGATCCTGCCGGCCGAGCTGCCCGCGGGCACGTATCTACTGCGTGTCGGCTTATATGACCCGGAGAGCGGGACGCGCTTGCCCGCCCATGCCCCTGACGGAACCCGCTATCCCGACGATGCTGCGGGGGCCGCGTCCATAGAAATACTCGACGCACCGCCGGGGGGTTGAGCATGGAGACTGGATATGAAAGTTGATCGTTTGGGCTATTTACCTTTGGCTCTGATGGGCATCCTGGCGATGTGCCTGAT
>JAACJX010000117.1 GCA_014237545.1 Ardenticatenia bacterium
AAGCAGCACAACGGAACGGGACGACGCCACGACGCCACGTCCACCCGGACTCGAGGGGGTGGCCGGGGTCGTCCTCACACCGCAGGACCCGGGGTACGCCAGGGATCTTTGGGCGGGCGTCCGACCGGCCGCTCGATGAGCTTGAACGCCTCCAGGTCTTCGCGGGTGATAGCGTACTCGCGGCCGATTCTTTGCGCCGGGAGACGACCCAACTTGATAAATTGTCGCACTCGATTTGGTGTGAGATTGAGTTCGCCTGCGGCCACGGTGACGCCCACGAGTTCCATGACCGCCGATTGTATGGTAAAGATAACTCTATAAATACTGTTGACATGTGAAGAATATATGATTACTATTCAGAACATCTGATTGATCTGTATTGATGGCTCAAGTTTATTCTCCCGGAAATTCTGTTGGAGGTGTGGAATGCACAAAACAATTGCCCGCGGCCTATTCTATGGCGTAGCGACCGTCCTGATTCTATGGACGGCATCCTTGACTTACAGCTTCGTTGCTACCGCCCTACGCCAGACCCACTGGCTGGTGCCGCTCTTCGCCCTGGTCATCTTCGACATCGGCATGCTGGCCTGGCTCAAGGTCTTCCTCGACTACGCCCATGGCAGCGGCCAGCGAGCGCTGGCGCTTATCCTCTCCCTGTTTGATTTCCTTGGCGTAGGTCTGATGGATCTGGCCGAGATCCTGCTGGGCGGCCAGACGATGGTCGCGCCACCGGAAAACCTGGGCGAGTACGCCATCTGGGGTATCGCCATCTGGACGGTCGTCAACGTCGGCGGGGTGTTGATTTTTCACATGCTCCAGCCCGACGCGCGCCGTAAAATGGTGTTGCAGAGCGAGATGGATATGGTCTTCGGCGAAGCGCTCAAGAAGCTGTCGACCCGGCGGGTGGCCATTGGTGGCGAATTGTCCGATCGCTTGGCCGATGGCATGTTAGCCCAGCTGGTAGCAGGGCTGTCCCTCGAAGGCAACCGGCCGGCATTGGAACCGGCGTTGCCGCCGGCCGAGGCCAAACAGTTACCAGTTTCAGAAAACCATCGGGGCGGCGATTTTTTAGCCTGACCCGCCGTGACGAATCGCGCCGCAGTGAACCACCTGGTGACCGCACGATCCGTTGCGCGAATCCGGCCTGCAAACGGGTTATCTACCCCGGCCGGCATCGCCGCCGGCGGTACTGTTCGGAAGCGTGCAAGCAGGCGGCTTACCGGGCGCGACAGAAGACAGCATAGCGCGTTACGCTCACTGGCAAACGTAACGGATCATTTGTTCGACACATGGCGGCAGCTTGACTATAATGTGAGGCACTTGAGCAAGAGAAAAAGAAAACCCCCGTGACCTGTTGCTGTGCGGGCGCAGTCACAAGGGGCTCTGGGCGGCGGAATTTTTTTCCGCGTTAAACTAAATTATGGGACTAATCCCGAATTTAGTCAAGATAATGTGAGGCGCAGTTAAAGCGCC
>JAACJX010000246.1 GCA_014237545.1 Ardenticatenia bacterium
GATGTAAAATCAGGGTGCATTATGCCATGTTTTGCCGCTAATGGCAATCCCCTACTCTGCCGGGCGAATGTACCGCAAACTCGTTTGCGGGGTGCTCAGATACTCGACACCCTGCTCTGTAACCAGCACGTCTTCTTCGAGACTCATCATGCCGCGCTCCGGCACGACGACGTGCAGTTCCAGAGTGAAGATATTGCCGGCCTCAACCGGCAAGTCGCAGATGCCTTTGTACCGTTCCCACTGTGGTCCCAGGACTGTCGCCCCATCGTGCGCGGAGCGGCCGAGGAGATGCCCCAACGCGTGCATATACTCCGGATAACCGTTATCGACAATGTAGTCGCGCGCGACCTCATCGACCTGCCAGCCGGGCGAACCGCAGCGCAGCGCGGACTCTCCCGCTCGTATTGCGCCGAGAACGACATCAAAGGCCCGCTGTAACTCGGGCGGCGCGGCCGATTCGCCGTCATCCAGCACGTACCACATGCGCTGCAGGTCAGAACAATAACCGTCCTGTTTGACGCCCAGGTCGATATGCAACGTGTGCCCGCGTTGCAGGGGGACATTCCCCGGCGCGGCGTGGCCGGTGGCCGACTCGGGGCCGCAGGTGACAATCGGGTTGAACGGCTTGGGCCAGGCATAGCCCAACCCCTGCCCGTCTACAAGAGCGTGCACAAAGTCGGCGATCTGCCTNTGCGTCATTCCCGGGCGGACGTAGGCCTCAATCTCATCAAAGATCCGCTCGGTCGTCCGCACAGCCTGGCGCACCAGATCGATCTCCGTAGGCGTCTTGCGGCCGCGCAACGCGGCGATAATACCCTCGGCCGAGATGAGCTTCCCNTCCCAGGGCGTGCCGGATAAATACCCCTGCAACAGGCGGTACATACCGTGGCTCAAGCCATCGGCAGCTACGTCATCTTCGGAGAAATTAACGGCGATGGCCCGAGGCGCGTAGGCGGCCAAGGCGNCCAGCAATGGCTGGCGGACGCCTTCGTGATAGGGGATGACCTCGTTATACGCGCCCAGAGCGCGCACGTTTTCGGCGTCGAAGTGGCCNATNATCGCCATCCGGCGGCCATCGCGGCCCACGAGGAATGCCGACTGCCAGGTCACATCCCCATCGAAGATTAATTCCAGGGCCGGATCCGGCGACAGGGACGACTCGCGCACAAAGGTAAGCCAAAGGTCGATATCCAGTTCGTCGAGGATATCCACTGCCTGATCGAGTTTTTCCTTGACCAGTTGTTGCTGGAGCATTCGGGTTTGTCCTGTATAGTCCTGGATGGCTATTCCTCGACGATAGACTGGAAAATGCTGTCCAGTTCCTCATCGGAATAGAAGTAGATAACGACGCGGCCGCCCTTCGCGCCCTTTTCGATATTAACCCGGGTGCCTAGAGCCGACTCAAACCGGCCCTGCAGTTCGGCCAATTCGGGAGAAAGTCTCTTGCGCGGCCTCGGCTCGGGCTTCTTGTCAGCCATCAGATTGGCGACAAGGGTCTCCGTTTGCCGCACGCTCAGGCTGAGACGTATGACCTGATTCATGGCCGCGACCTGCATTTCGGCCGTGGGCAAGGGTAACAGCGCCCGCGCGTGCGCCCCGCTGAGTTCGCCGTTNTTGACAGCCGCCTGAATGCTCTCCGGGAGCGTCAGGAGCCGGACGAGGTTGGCGACTGTCGAGCGCGCCTTACCCACGCGCTCGGCCACTTCCTCCTGGGTCAGGCCGAACTCGTCGAGGAGCTGTCGGTAGGCATGGGCTTCTTCCAGGGCGTTCAAGTCAGCCCGCTGGACGTTCTCGATGAGAGCCAGTTCCAGCATGTCCTGCGGGGTGGTCTCTTTGACAATAACCGGCACTTGCTCCAGCCCGGCCAGCCGCGACGCGCGCCAGCGACGTTCCCCGGCGATGAGCACATACCCCTCCACCGTTTCAGTGACGATCAGGGGCTGGATGAGACCGTGGGCCTTGATCGACGCGGCCAATTCGGCCAGCTTTTCCCCATCCATCACGGTGCGAGGCTGCCGGGGATTTGGGATGATCTGGTCGAGAGGGACTTGCAGCGCCCCGGCCTCGCGGGCTGGGCGTTCGCCGGACGTCGAAAAAAGCGCGTCGAGTCCGCGGCCGAGGGCCTGTCGCTTAGCCGGCATGCTCATCACTCCCGTTGCGCCGATCTCCATTCAGCAACTCGGTCGTCAGCAGCTTGTAGGCGACCGCGCCGGGAGATTGCGGCGAATAGTAGTTAATTGGACGACCAAAACTGGGCGCCTCGCTCAGGCGGATATTCCGCGGGATGATCGTGCGGAAGACCTTGTTGGGAAAGTGGCGGCGCACTTCCTCGACAACCTGCCGGCTGAGGTTNGTGCGGCTGTCGTACATCGTCATCATCACCCCCCGAATCCGCAACGAGGGGTTGAGATACTCCTGAACGAGGTGAATCGTCTGAGTGAGTTGGGTCAGTCCTTCGAGCGGCAAATATTCGCACTGCACCGGAATCAGCACGCCATCGCGCGCGGCCGTAAGGGCGTTGATGGTCAGAAGGCCCAGGCTCGGCGGGCTATCGATCAGGATGTAGTCATACTCAGTCTCGATCGCTTCCAGCGCCCGGCGCAGGCGATACTCCCGGCCAATGACGTGCACCAGCTCGATTTCGGCCGCGGCCAGCGACGGGCTGGAAGGCAGCAGGTCGAGTTGAAACTCCTCGTGACGCCGCCGCACCTGATCTACCGGCAATTGCTCCAGGAGCAATTCATAGGTAGATGGCTTTACCTGATTCTTGTCATATCCGAGGGCCGATGTCGCGTTAGCCTGGGCATCCAGATCGACCACCAAAACGCGCCGCTTGCTGCTGGCAAGATAGGCGCTCAGATTGACGACGGTCGTCGTCTTGCCGACGCCCCCCTTCTGATTGGCTATGGCATAAATACGAGCCATATCATTCCCTTTGCCTTACTCCGCTCTCGCGAGCGGCCGCCCGTAATTCGGGGCCATGAGTTTGCTAATGGCGTCCACCTTCGCCCGGAGGCCACTGAACGAGACCGAGTGGGCCGCAATCCGGTTGGCGAATTTGGCCGACTCCCACATATCGCCGTCGGTCTGATAAAAACGCACCAGGTATGACGCGGCAAAAGTATCGCCGGCTCCGGTACTGTCCACCAAAGGCGCATGGGGCGCCGGAAAGGCGCGAACTTCATCCTGAAAGTAGAGTTTGCAGCCGTTGGGGCCATCGGTCAGCACCAGCACGTGCGCCAGGCGCCGGTAATGGTCAATCAGTTCGGGCCGCGGCAGGTCTTCCTTGCTTAAAAAGGTGATCGCCGCCAGCGGCATGACCTNGGCCGCGCTCTCCCAATCGACCTGGTACACGCGGCCTTGCTGGTCCCATCGCCGCATCCATCCCTGCGGGCCGACACCGACGATGCTGTTGCTGAACAAATTGATGAGGCCCGGAGCGACCTCGTTGGCGATCGGGCCGAGGTAAACCAGCGGCGTCCTGGCCCAAAGTGGCGGCACGTGGTCGGCAGTGAGGTCATCAGCCGCGCCACGAATGGTCTGTACCCGTCCAGTGGGCGTGTAGATATTTTCGAATATTGTCGATTGGCGCGACTCTATTTTGTGAATCGAGATCCCCGGCAACTCTTGCGACCACTCCACATCCCTCGCCGCGCTGGTCACGATCGCCGTCCGGCATCCTAACGCCGAAGCGACGGCCGCCGTATAGGCCGCGGCCCCGCCAACCGTATATCCACCGGGCACGACATCCTGACAGATGTGGCCGATAGCCAGGAAATCAATGGCCGGGNNTATCGGGNCGTCGCTGTTCATCGGTGCATTCTACCTTAGCCCCTCTCTGATCGGCAACACATTACCTGTTGCCTTTAGGGGTTATTACAGTTAAGATTGGCCCAATGGCCAAGAAGTTGTTCGATTCGCGCGTGTTTCGTTCGCGCCCCCTGTTCAGCGCCACGCAAGTCGTGTTGGTATTGGTCATTGCCGGCGCGATCGTTTTCGCCATTGACTATAACAACCGCGCTGAGGCGGGCCGGCTGGTCGGCAGCGGCGAGGAAGCCCTGCAAGCTCAGGTAGAGCGCGAAGCCACCCGTCAGATCGAGTTGCAAGCCACTCTGGAGTACGTGACCAGCGATGATTACGTCGCCTCCTACGCCAGAAACGAAGGGGGGCTAATTTTGCCGGGCGAGCGCCGAATCGTCCCCATGCTNCAAGAAGCCACGCCCGANCCGACGGCGGCCCCACCNCCCACTCCCGACCCCGTGCTTCAAGCGCGACCCTGGCAAGCCTGGTGGCGTCTGTTGACCGANGCGCCACAGCCAACGCGCTGATCCGCAAAAGAAATGCCGGCATGCTAGCCGGCATTTTTCTTAAGCGGGGGTAGCCGGAAGATAGCCTCATGTAACCCACAGGGATTTCATCAACTCATAGCCGATCACCACTTCTTCGCGACCGATTCGCAAGCGCATGGGGCCGTTAAACGGGGCGCGGCCGAGGATTTCGAATGGCGTCCCCGGCAGCAGGCCCANACTGGCAATGTATCGCAATTTCTCCGGTTCGTGGGTTCTAACGCGGCTCACGGTCCCCTGATGTCCAACGCCAAGATTGACGATGCACACATCGTCCACTTTGGGCAGTTGGCCGTCTCGNTCGGGAATTGGCTCGCCGTGTGGGCAGCGCTGCGGGAAGCCGGTCATCTCGGCCATGCGCAGGGTCAACTGGTCATTCAGGCCCGCGCCCAGCCCATCGGCATGCTCGTGGGCTTCGTCCCAGGTAAAACCCATGACGTTGACCAGAAAGACCTCCAGGATTCGATGTCGGCGGATCTCGCGCAGAGCTTCCTCGCGGCCGAGTTCGGTCAATTCCACGCCTTGATAGGGCACGTGTTTCACGAAACCGACGCTTTGCANCCGCTTCAGCATGCGCGGAATGGCGGGNGGCGACACGTCGAGCCGTTCGGCCAGGCTGGTGGTGCTGACCGTCGGGGAATCCTCCTGGAGCCGGTAAATCTCCGCCAGATACTCGCGCATTGCCGCGCTGGGTTCCATCACATCCTGGTCGTGTGCCATACCTATCAAATAACCCGTTCTAGCTGGGCCAACGTTTGCTCAATCAGGGTGACCAGCTCGGTCAGCATTGCTTCGTCAAAGCGAAATTCAGCGCCCGCGGCGGCAAATAACTCCGGCAAAGGACGAGTGCCGCCTAACTTTAGAGCCTGGCGATAGGTCGCCACAGCGCCGGATTGGTCGCTCAAGGCGTTTTGCCATACTTGCAAGGCGCCCACCTGGGCCATACCGTACTCGACGTAGTAAAAAGGTATGTGGAAGATATGCAGTTTGCGATGCCAGCCGCTTTGCCGCTCGGACTCAAAGCCGGACCAATCGACGCCGCGCATGAACCGCGTCCACAACCTGTCCCAGGCTGCGTCACAGGCGGCTGCGTCCTGAGCTTGATCGGGGTGAGTGTATACCCAGTGCTGGAAGCCGTCAACGACGGCCATATAGGGCAGGAAGGTCAGAATGCCGCTCAGGTGTTCGATCCGCGCTCGGGCCGCTTCAGCCTCGGAATAAAAGCCATCATGCACTCTCGTGAGGTAAGGCGCCGCCAACAGCTCCATACCCATTGAAGCTACTTCGCAGAACTCCATTGGCACATCCATCTGCCAGACGTAAGGGAGCGCGAAGCTCTCGAACGCATGAAAGGCGTGGCCAGCCTCGTGTAACATGGTCTGGACGTCGTCGTGGGTTCCCGCGCCGTTCATAAATATAAAAGGCCTCTCCCGCCAGGGAAGGCTGCTGCAATAACCGCCCAACGCCTTGCCCGACCGCGTGTCCAGATCGAGCAGCCCCTCTTCGGCCATCGTCGCGAAATGGCGGGCCAGACCTGAATCGACGTGCTGAAAGATGTTGAGCGAGCCCTGAATGAGCGCGTCCTGACCCTCATATGGCTGCAGCGGGGGTTGGCCGCTTGAATCCACGGTGACATCCCAGGGACGTAACGTATCGAGGCTTAATTCCACGCGTTTTCTNTCNTAGACTCGCTCGGCCGCCGGCACAACGACGGCTTCGATGGCCTCCTGGAAACGAATAGAATCCTCCGGTTTGTAATCAAAGCGGTTATAGGATTTGTAGGCATATTCGCGGAAGTCAGGTAGGCCGGCATTTTCGGCTATCTGGCAGCGCAGAGCCAGCATGCGGCCATAGATGTTATTGAGTTCGGCGCGAACGTTCTGCCACAGATCCATCGTCACTCGCCAGGCACGCTCGCGAATGGAGCGATCCTGGTTGAGTAGCAGAACTTCCAGCTGGCTGAGGTTTTTTTNCTCGCCGTCCCAATCCACCTTCAGACCGCCGGTTATCTTGTCGAACTCATTGCCCAATTTGGCCAGTTCTGTGAATAGTGGCACGTTGGCCTCGCGAAACAGATCGGCCTCGTTGCGCATCCGGCGCAAGGGGAGCGCCATGTCAGGCCCCAGCGCGTCATCATCGGACACGTACGCCAGCAACTTCTCCTTTAACGCCTGTTCGGCGCGGCGGAAATTNGGCTCAATCTGCTCCACGAAATTGAGGAAGGCTTGCTCCCTGGTTTCATCGGCCGTGTCGAGGGTCGATTCAATATAGGCGATAGCGCCCACTTCACCCACGAAGCGTGTCAGGTCCGACCATTCTTTCAACCAGGCGCGAATAGTGTTTTGATCGAGAGGAGAATTTAACAGCTTTTCGTAATGAACTTGAAAGCCCTCCCACTTCGACGTATCAATGGCGAAGGGGATATTGGGGATTGGGGACAAAGACATGGGCAAATACTCCAGATGAAGTTGAGGCAGCGNCCCGAGACCTAAGGGGACAACCTACTGAAAACCTACAGGTGCCAGCGATTTTACCAAAAAAGAAAGCTCTTGCGACTGCAAGAGCTTTGTTGAAAGACTCGTTCTGATTCAATCGGTAGAGGCGACGACCGGATTCGAACCGGTGATCNGGGTTTTGCAGACCCATGCCTTACCACTTGGCCACGNCGCCATAACAAGACGGCAGGCCTTTCGGCCTGCCGTTTCAATTAGAGCGGGCGACGGGATTCGAACCCGTGGCCTTCTCCTTGGCAAGGAGACGTTCTACCACTGAACCACGCCCGCATACATGTAACCTGTCCGAATCAGAACCGATGCCAGGACCCAGACTCGAACTGGGGACACCTTCATTTTCAGTGAAGTGCTCTACCAACTGAGCTATCCCGGCCAGTGGGATTTGCCTTTGTTGTTAATNGTAAGGTCATTCTATCGGAATGGCTGGAGNCTGTCAAGAAATTCAGAGGCCCGCTCATAATNACCGGCAACATTGACAATCTNCGCGGGAGCAGCCAAAATTGAACATGGGAGTGGTTGTGTCCCGGTGGATGCCCTCGTCTTCAAAATGAGTGGCCGGCTACGCATAGTAGGCGGCGGTGGGTTCGACTCCCATCCGCTCCCGCCTCTTTCCCTACCAGTTCCGCGCTCGAGGGTAGGCGACAGCCTAGCTCAAGAGGCGAGCCAGGAAGCCGCGCGCCGGTTCGCGCCGTGGCGGTTTGCCCTCCGGCGTTGGCTCTACCGGCGTCGTGCCGGCCGCTTCTTTGGTCTTATCACCCTTATCGCTGTCCGACGGATAGTAACTCTTATAGTAGTGGTAATATTCGCCACTCTGCTTATTGATACGGTTGAGCACAACGCCGGAGATATTGGCGTTCACCTCGCGGAGACGCAAGACGGCATGCTTCAATTGGCTCTGGCGAGTGGACCCCGACCGCGCCACAAGTAACACGCTGTCCACCCGCGTGCTCAACACAACCGCGTCCGTCACGGCCAAAACCGGCGGTGTGTCGATGATGACGAAGTCAAAGCGGGTGGCCAGCGCCTTAATCAGCGTTTTCATTCGCAGGGAGCCTACTAACTCGGCCGGGTTCGGCGGTAGTTCACCGGTGGTCATCAGGAATAAGCCGGATACAGAAGTGGCCAACACCGCCCGACTCAACTGCGAATACATATCGCCAAGGCGCGAAGAGTCAAATGATGGTGGCATATCCAGCAGGAGGTTGGTCAGTCCATAGGTGGATTGCTTGTCGAATAGTTTGTGCTGCGTCGGCCGGCGCAGGTCGGCGTCGATCAGCAATACGCGGTGGCTGCTTTGGGCGAGAACGATCGCCAGGTTGGCCGAGGTGAAGCTTTTGCCTTCCTGCGGCCCGGCGCTGGTCACCACGATAGTCCGGGCGGTCTGGTCGACATTGGAGAACAAGACAGCTGTTCGCAGCGACCGGTATGCCTCGGCCACCGGCGACCGCGGGTTGGTATGAGTGATCAGGCTGTGGTTTGTATGATCGATGCCCTTCGTCTCGGAAATGCCCGTTAGCGTCGGCAGGCCGGTGATTCGGCGAATGTCGTCCGGGTTCTTCAGTGTATCGTCCAGGTACTCCATCAAATAGGCCGCACCGATGCCAAGCGAAAAGCCGATCGCCGCGGCCGTGAGAACCGTCATAAGGACTTCCGGCCCGATGGGAAATGTGGGCAACGTTGCCGGCTCGATCACGCTCAGGCTGTTGACCGCGCCTTGCGAAGAGCTGGCCAGCAATGAGGCGTAGTTGGCCCGCAGTGTGTCCTGCTTCACTTCGAGCGCCCGGATCTGGCTTTGCAGATCCGATATCTGGCGCGCGCTGAACAACCCCGCCAGTTCCGTCTGCTTTTCGGCGATCTCGCTATTGGTTTCCTCGATTTTCAGTTCGAGCTCATCCAGTTGCTGCTTGATGAAAGCCTGTCTTTCAGCATCCCCTTGCTGGCTACCGCTGGTGGGCGTGCGCAAGATGAGCTGGTTGGCTAGTTCGTTGGCGACGATCATGGCGCGCTCGGGCACGCTGTCGTTCACCCGCAACTCCAGGAGTTGGGTGTTAGCCACGGGCTGGGCGGTGTAAGAGGGTAGCCACGTCAGGCCCAGTTCTGCCATCACGGCCTGCCGGACGACGTCACGTTGGGCGATGTCGCTATACGTCTGGGCCAATTGCTGGCTCAGCCAGAATTCATTGCCGTCGGGGTTGGGATTGTTGATGGCGCTACCGATGAGCAAGGTGGCGCGCGCCTGGTAGACAGGCGGTTGCTGGCTCACGGCGAAGTAGCTTGTTACTCCAGCTATCAAGGTGGAGATTAGTATGAGCCACCACCACTTCAGGAGAGGCCTAAGATATGCTCGTAACTCCATTTTTTACTTCCCACCTCAACAGCCCACAAGTCAGGATGACCCTTTGTTGGCGCCAGAACTGTCCCTGAGCTAATAATAAGGCGATCCGCCCATCCAATCCGTATAGATCGCGTTAATAAAACCCACTGGAAAGACGCGTCGCGGTTCCAACGGCCTGTTCCATCGCAATNGTTCTTGCTTGCGTGTCAATATGCGCCTTCCCCCCGAATGACGACCTGAATCGTGCGCATGAGAATGTGAAGGTCCAGCCAAATGCTCCAGTTTCGAATGTANCGCATATCAAGTTGGACACGCTCCGCATAGGGGAGGTCGGANCGGCCGCTCACCTGCCAAAGGCCGGTGATGCCCGGCGGTACGGTGAGTAGATTAATATCCCACTGCTCATATTTCGCCAGCTCGTCGGGAGTGATCATTCGCGGGCCGACGACCGACATTTCTCTTCGCAATACGTTGAAAAATTGCGGCAACTCGTCGAGGCTNTGNNTGCGCAACAGCCGCCCNACCCTGGTAACGCGAGGATCATCCTTCAGCTTNAAGGNCTCCTCNTACGTCGAGCGCATTCCCGGCCGCTCGGCCAACATTTCGTCGCCGTTGTGATGCATGGTGCGGAACTTATAGGCNTCGAACTGGACGCCATTAAGACCCATGACGCGCCGCCGGTATATGACCTTGCCCGGAGAGTCCAGCCGGATGGCAACGGCTATCGCGGCCATGAATGGCAGCGACACAAGAATCGCCACCACCGCCAGGGAGATGTCCAGCGCGGATTTCAATAGCCAGTCGAGACCGGTCAGCCGGGCCTGATTAATCCGCATGAGGGGGACAGACGCGACTTCCTTCAACTCCAGACCGGTCGTAATGACTTCGAACAAGCCGCTCGAGAGCCGCATGTTGACATTCGAAGACACACCATACCGCTTGAACACCGACAGAATTTGCTCCTGGGACAGGGCGCTGGTCGCCAGGATCAGCTCGCCAACCTGAAGCCTCTCCACCAACTCATCTAGANGNTCGAATTCGCCCAAAACCGGTAGTTCGCCGGCGNNGGGCTCCCCGGCGTTCTGATCGGTGGCAACNAAGCCGCGCACCGCCAGCCCCGAGGTATGCCACACCAGAAGTTGCTCGGCCAACGACAAGGCTTCCGCGTTTTGGCCGATGATCAGGGTCGGGCTGAGAAAGTACCCGCTCCGCCGCAAGAAGTACACCACCCGCCTGAGCGAAAAGCGGCCGATAATGACGAAAAAGGTGGCGAAGATCCATGCCAGCAATACCCATCCGCGAGCAGGCGAGAAAACAGGCTGGATNAAGCCAAATATGACAATNGTCAACATGCCGATGCCCGTCGCCTGGAAGACGCTGGAGTACTCCTGCGTGCCCCCCAACAGAGTATTCTTTTGGTACAACCCATGCATGGCGAAGATGAAGAGCCACAGAGGAACAAACCCAAAGACGATGACGGCCAGGGGAGGGATCGTCGGGTTCGCGTCTAGATTAAAAATAGGCAGGGGCACATTGAAACGGATCCAGGCCGCCAAAGCGAAGGCGACAAGGCTAAAGGCGATGTCATTGGCCACCAGCGACAGCCGGTAAACCGCCCATTGAACCGGGGTTGGCAGCGAGGCAACGTGCTGCCGGGTGACATCCTTGACGTCACCTATTTTGCTATCCAGATACTGTACTGAAGATCCCACAAAGAGCCTCCCTGCCTGACCGGCCGGCAACCTTGTTTTTGGCGATTCCGTGCAGTCAGCGCTCCGAGCTGCTTACTCTTCACTGTTCTTCTTTCGCTATTCACTGGCAGGAATAGCTTTCCCGCAATTATGACGGCTGGGCCTTACAATTGAGATTACGAAGGGCGATATTACTAAGGGCGCGCTAGTTATTTTTGCCTATCCCAAACTATCACCGCGAATCGTATATCAATGCGAGGCGTTGGGCAATTGTCAGCCAGCTATGGTGCTCTCGAACATAGGCAAGCCCCGCGGAAGATAAGGCCTGCCTTCTTTCCGGTGAGTTCAATAGGCACAGGGCCACATCCGCCATCTCGGCCGCACCGTCGGCAACGAGAAGGTGTTCGCCCGGCCGCACGTCTAGACCGGCAATCGCCGCGGGCGTCGTCACTACAGGCGCGCCGCAGGCCATCGCCTCCAGTATTTTGTTCTGGATGCCCGCGCTGTAGACGATCGGCGCCAGGGCGATCGTCGCCCTTCTCATAAAGGTCTGCATGTCCGGCACGGTGCCAGTGACGGTGACGCGCGGGTCCCGACCNAGCCCGCGCACTTCCGCGGCCGGGTCTTTGCCCACCAGCAGCACCTTCACCGCGGGGTCCCTGGCCCAGATGCGAGGCATGACCTGTTTGACCAAAAATTGGGCCATCGTGACGTTGGCGTGGTAGCTCATTTTGCCGCTCAGGATTAGCGTGTCCGGCTCTCTATCTTCGAACGCGCCNGGCCGGAAGGTATCGGTGTCAACGCCGTTGGGCAGCACGCGGATCGGGGCGCTTGCCACGGCCCGGCNGTTCCCGAGTTGGGCTAACGCCTCGCGATCAACAGGCGAGGTGGCCAGTATTTGGTCGAATTCGCCGAGCAATTGACCCTCGAAGCGCTCCGTTCGCGGCAGCTCCAGGCGGGCGATGGCGCGGCCGAAACGACTGGCGCTGTGGACAGAGGCCTGCCGAAACAGGTGGCTGATGCAGTCAACGCTATCCCAGACCACCGGCGTCCGCGACGCCGATCTGGCGATCTCGTTCCTGGCCAAACGACCATAGCGCGCGCCCCTGAGGTGCTCGACGTGAACCACGTCGAACGCTTCCCCGCGCAGGAGCGTGGTCAAATCGGCGGCCAGCGCGGGCTGCCAGCAGTACGCGGCCTGGAGCGGCTCGCTCCCCGCCAATGCCGCCGCGCTGTTGGCCAACGTGCGCGCCCGAGACAGCGGCCTCGCGACCACCCGAATACCCCAGGATCGCAACATTTCGGCGTCGGCCATCTCCGCCGCGTTCTGCGCCAGGGTGAGCAGGGTGAGCTCGTGCCCGTTCCTTGCCAGTGCCCGCAACAGGTTATACGGCCGCGTGCGGATGGCGTTGGGCATGTAGGGGACGATGAACAGGATGCGCACGATCTATCGGGTTAAGGGTGGTTTACGGCCTATCACCGCGACGATATCGCCTAGATTCAGCCGGACGGTCTGATGCCAAAGGAAAGTGGGCTTCAGGGCCGTGGTCAGCCCGCTAACCAGTCGCCGCGGTAACGTTCGGCTACCCCAGGCGTGGGTCAAATAGCCGACACTCATCTGGCGGGTCGGGTGATAAGTCTCAATGACTTCCAATCCAGTTGACAAAAACAACCGGCTCAGCGTCTTGGCTGAAAAGAAATTGAGATGATCGGGCACGTAGTGCCGATGGCGCCGGCCCANCAGCCTNACGCTCCANGTATCGATATTNGGCACTTCGANGAGTANCACGCCNCCCGGTCGCAAAGCGCGGNACAGGCGAACCAGATCGCCAGCCGGATCGGGCAAGTGCTCGAACACCTGGAAAGCGGTGATAACGTCGAACTGGCAATCGGCATACGTGTCATCCCGTAAGATATCGGTCACCACCTGCGCGCCCACTTTGCTACGCGCGTAAATCGCGTGGCCGGGCAGAGGCTCAAGGCCATTAATGGCCCAACCGCGCTTNAGGGCCGCATCGAGGAAGAACCCCCAGCCGCAACCGAAATCGAGCAGGTGGCCTGGCGGGGCCACGTATTTCTCGATACGCGACAAGGCATCGTGGGCATTGGCCTGTAATGCCGGCGCCTCGTCCAGCTTGCTAGCGAGTTCGCCCGTCTCCCAACATCCAACGAGTTCGCCTAAATCCCGGCTTTGGCGCAGTCGCTCCTCGACGATGGCCGCTCTATCCTCATCAATGATACTGCGCGGGTCCACCACCCGGGCCACAAACACGAATCCACACCTGGGACAACGAACCACGTCGCCCGGCGCCTTTTCTGGGCGATANAGGGGAATGAGCTGAGCGTCGCCGCAGACAAGACATCTATCAATGTTTCGGGACATGGCAATCAATCGGTCGCGCCGGCGCCGTCCTCACCCAAGGGCAGAGATGCCGCGCGCCCTTCCAAANGNAACCAGATGGCCGAAGCCGCCAGCCCGGCATAAAGCAGCAGGATGGCATCCACCGGCAGNCGGTAGCGCACCAGCGACCAGGACAACAAGTGGACGGCCGAATAGNNGGCGGCAAACATCANCAGCAGCGACGCGTCCAGCAGAGTACGCCGGCGGACGTGGCCGTTCAAGAGCGAGTAGAGNANTCCNCCNGCCATGAGCGGCAGNAACAACCCAAAGCTGCCAACCCGCGACACGTTGCTAACCATCCCCGAATCGGGCGAAGGCCAGAACATNAAATAGACCGGCACGCGGCTGAGCGACAGNCGCANATAACGGATCGGGTCCTCGGTNACGAACNCCAATCCGCGGGCCAGCAGAGCTTGTTCCAGGGCCGGCTCATCAAGCNCGNGCANNNCTNCGGGNATNAGTTCCTGATAGCTGCCCAACTCCGGCGGCAGAATNGCCTGGAAGCGCGTGCCATAGACCGGATGATTGGCCCAGAAGAAGGCNAACCCGGCNTTGGTGTTGAGCAGGACAAAGCGGTCGAACCGGGTGTAGTTGTAGATCGTGAACGGCACGATCATGAGCGCGATTATCCCGAGGATNACGATAGTGACTCGCCACGGCGCGGGNNGCCGGTCGCCATCTCCGCCGNCGGCCNCTCGCTCGCGGTGCGAATCGAGCCAGCGCGCGCCCCACAACCAGAGCAACAAGACTGGCACGAGCAGCAGGAANAGTTGGCGCAACAGCACGGCGACGCCCAGGGCAATTCCCACGCCCAGCGCCGTCNGCGCNTCGCCTGGCGCGGGCCGCCGCAACCGCAACAAGCCCACAAACGCGCCCAGGATCGCCGTTATGTAGAATGGCTCGGTCATCAGCGTGGCCGCATAGTAGATAAAGTAGATGTATACGGCGGTGAAGGCCGCGGCCAGCAGGCCTGTTCGCTCGTCGAACACGCGCCGGCCCAGACGATAAGCGAAATAAGGCTGCAGGACACCGACGAGCACCGCCTGAATGAGTCGCGCAGCCAGCGGGTTGTCGCCGAATACGGCAAACACGGCCGAAAGGTACAGCGTGTACAGAAAACTCCAGTGCGCCGTCGGCGCGCCGGCGGCGGTCATGGGCCNCGAGGGATAGTCGAACGAGAAGCCGTGACCGGTCNGCACGCGCAGCGCCNGCGCGTGGTAGGACACCTGATCAAACGTCCCCGGCAACACCTCGACCGTGTTGCCGAGATACAGCGCGGCGGCCACGCGGGCCACAACCGAGACGCCCATGATGGCGGCTAATACTTTTCGGGAGTCCCACCCCTTGAGTGAACGTGTCATCCAGCCACCAGCGCGGCCGGCACAGATTCGGCGCGTCGCGTCTCATAGACGGCGTCCCACGCCGCGTACTCCGCGGCCCAATCGTAATGTTGCTCAACCTGCCGGCGGCCGGCCGCGCCCAGTTTGTCGGCCAGGCACGGCTCGCGCAGCACGCGCCGGACGGCCGACGCCAGCGCCTCGGACGTATCGGCCAGCAGCAGGTCCTCTCCATCGCGGCCGCGAATCCCCTCCGCGCCGATGGTCGTCGCCACGACCGGCAAGCCCCATTGCCACGCCTCGAC
>JAACJX010000328.1 GCA_014237545.1 Ardenticatenia bacterium
AATTGGGGAAATTCCTCACAACTTACCAATGGTGAGGAATACGAGGATTGTTTAGTATGCGCCCAGCTCGACCAGACGGTCGTCGTCTATGCCGAAGTGGTGGGCGATCTCGTGGATGACGGTGTGGCGCACTTCCTCGCGCACCCGGTCATGGTAGTCGCCCCCTTCCTGCGCCGCGGCCGCGTTCTCGATCGGCCCCTGGTAGAGCGTGATCGTGTCCGGCGGCACAAGGCCGTAGTCGTGGGTGCGCTCGGTCAGCGGTATGCCGCTGTAGAGGCCCAGCAGGGTCTCGCCCGGCGGCACACCCATCTCCCGCAGCATGCGCCGCGACGGCCACACATCCACCAGGACGACGACATTGTTCATCCGGGCCTGAAAGAAGGGCGGCAGTTCATCCAGCGCGTCGCCGACGAGTTCCTCGAATTGTTTGGCGGAGAGCATTGGGAGAGGAGTGGATGAGTAGGTCAGTTCGCCAGTCTGACTGATTTACTGTCTTACTGGCCTACTGACCTACTCATCAACTGATAACTGTCAGTCCGCCGCGACGAACTCGCCGTCCGCCTGCGGTTCGGCTTTGGCCTTCTGCGGCGCGTCGCCGGCGATGTACTCCTCGACCAGACGGCGGGCTTCGTCGTCGGTGTACTGGATGGGCGGCGACTTCATGAAATAGGACGACGGCGCGGTCAACGGGCCGCCGATGCCGCGGTCGAGCGCCAGCTTGGCGCAGCGCACGGCGTCGATGATGACCCCGGCCGAGTTGGGCGAGTCCCACACCTCAAGCTTCAGCTCCAGCTGCAATGGCACGTCGCCGAAGGCGCGGCCTTCCATGCGGATGTGACACCACTTGCGGTCGGTCAGCCACGGCACGTAGTCGCTCGGCCCGACGTGGACGTTCTCTTCGCCCAGGTCGTAGGGCAGCTGGCTGGTGACGGCGTTGGTCTTGGAGATCTTCTTCGATTCCAGACGGTCGCGCTCCAGCATGTTGTAGAAGTCCATGTTGCCGCCGAAGTTTAGCTGATAGGTGCGGTCGATGTGGATGCCGCGGTCCTTGAACAGGTTGGTGAGGACGCGGTGGGTGATCGTCGCGCCGAGCTGGCTCTTGACGTCGTCGCCGATGATGGGCAGCCGGGCGTCCTCGAAGCGCTTGCTCCAGTAGGGCGAACTGGCGATGAACACGGGGATGCCGTTGACGAAGCCGCAGCCGGCCTCNATGATCTGTTCTACGTACCACTTCGTGGCCATCTCTGACCCGACGGGCATGAAGTTGACGACGACGTCNGTCTCCGTCTCCTTCAGGATCTTGATGATGTCGTCCGTCGGCCCCGGCGCTTTCTCCACCTTCTGGCTGAGGTACTTNCCGATGCCGTCGTGGGTCATGCCGCGGTGGACGGGGATGTTGAGGTAGGGCACGTCGGCGAACTTGATCGTGTCGTTGGGATAGGCCCACATCGCCTCGCTCAAATCCTTGCCGACCTTGGTGGTGACGACGTCGAACGCGGCCGAGAACTCGATGTCCCGGATGTGATAGCCGCCGATGGTGGCATGCATCAGCCCAGGGATCTCTTCGTCGTCGGCGGCGTTCTTGTAATAGTGCACGCCCTGGATGAGCGCGTTGGCGCAGTTGCCGACGCCGATGATGGCAACGCGCACCTTTTTACGATTTTTAGCCATGATTTACTCCTGCAGATTTTCTCCGTCGNNGNGCTTTCGCCCGGCGGGTGATATATCTGGATATTATACGTTGAACCAGAAAAATGGGCGCATGGGAGAGGTAGAGCGATTGGCCTTTGGAAGGCGGCCAATAACCTTTATTCGCAATGTACCCAACTGTTGATTATAGGAGCAGACTTCCATCGCGGCAATGGGCTATCAGAGAATCCCCCTGCCGCCCGCCATATCTCTGCTATACTCTCCCTATGCAAATCGGCCTCGTCTACCCCCAAACCGAATATCCCACCGACCCGGCGGCCGTCCGCGACTACGCCCAGANGGCCGAGGCGNTTGGCTACAGCCACGTGCTGGCCTACGACCACATCCTCGGCGCGAACCCCGACCGGCCCGGCGGCTGGAGCGGCCCCTATACCCACCGCGACCCGTTCATGGAGCCGTTCCTGCTCTTCACCTACATGGCNGCCGTCGCGCCGCGGCTGGGCTTCGCCACCGGCATCCTCATCCTGCCCCAGCGCGAGACGACGCTCGTCGCCAAGCAGGCGGCCGTGCTCGACGTGCTCTGCAGCGGCCGGCTGCGGCTGGGCATCGGCACCGGCTGGAACGAGGTCGAGTACGTCGCGGCGGGCTATGGCTTTAGCACCCGCGGCAAGCGGCAGGAAGAGCAGATCGAAGTTCTCAAACTGCTCTGGACGCAAGAGCTAGTGACNTATAAAGGACGTTGGCACGACATCCCCGACGCCGGTCTAAACCCCATGCCGGTCCAGCGGCCGATCCCGCTGTGGTTCGGCGGCCACGCCGACGCTGTGCTGCGCCGTATGGCCCAACACGGCGACGGCTGGATGCCCGGCTTCCGCACNGCCGACGCCGCCGCGGCCCATCTGGACACGCTCGACCGCTATCTGGCCGNGAACGGCCGCGACCGNAGCGATTTCGGTCTGGAGCCGCGCCTGCACTGGGCTAACGGCGATCTGGTCGCGCTCGGCCGCACGCTGGAGGGCTGGCGCGCCGCCGGGGCCACCCACGTCAGCCTCAATACGATGGGGGCGGGATTTACCTCGGCCGATGAGCATATGGCGGCCGTCCGCCGTTTTGCGGAAGCGTTGCTGGCAACCGGATAAACCCATGGAAATTCTCGGCGGCCCCTACTTCTCCGTCGCCGGCGCGGGCGAATCCCACGGCCCCGGCATCGTCACAATCGTTAATGGCTGCCCGCCCGGCCTGTGGCTGAAGCGCGCCGCCGTGCAGGCGCAACTCGACCGCCGCCGTCCCGGCAGCACCCGACACGGCACGCCGCGCCGCGAGGACGACCGGGTGGCCTTCATGGCCGGCATCTACCAGCCCGACCACGACCAGTTGCTGGCNGGACCACCGGTATCGCTGGGCGCGGGCGAGAGGGCCGTGCCATCCTACGAGGCAGGCTACACGACCGGCGAACCGATCGCCGCGCTCGTCCTGTCCGCTGCCGGTCGTTCGGCTCACTANACCCAATTTGAAGGGCCGGCAGGCGAGGTGCGGCCGGGCCATACCGACCTGGTGAAGCACCACCAATCGAAGGGCTTTGTTGATAGTCGCGGCGGCGGCCGATCCAGCTATCGCTCGACCATCTCCGACGTGATCGGCGGCACCATCGCCCGCATTTTCCTCGAAGGACATTTCGGCGCGGTCTTCCTGTCGTCGGTCAGCCAGGTCGGACCGTTGCGGGCAACGCGCACCCTGGCCGATGCCGTCCGCGGGTTCGGGCCTGGCGTCGGACCGGAACAAATCCAGCCACTTGCGGCCGGCCTGGCCGCTTCGTGGGCTGAGATTGGCATCTCCACCGTCGACGCCGAGTTCGCCACGGCCGCGGCCGACCTCATCAAGCGCACCCGCGTGGCCGGCGACTCGCTGGGCGCGGCCGTGGAGGTCGTCGGGCTAAACGTGCCGGCGTTGGCCGGCGACCCGCTCTATCAGAGTCTCAAGGCGCGGTTGATGGGCAGCCTCGGAGGACTACACGCAGTTCAGGCGTGCGAGATCGGCGATGGCGCGGCCGTGGCCGAACGGCTGGGCAGCGAGAACAACGACCCTATCCGCGCCGCAGGCTACGCCGCCAATTCCCACGGCGGCCTCATCGGTGGGATTACGACCGGCAATCCGCTGGTCGGCCGCGTTTTCTTCAAGCCCACCAGCTCCATCACCCTGCCCCAGAAATCCGTGCGTAAAAACCTGGAGGAGATCGAGTTCGAGTTGCAGAAGGGGCGACACGACCCGTGCGTCGGCGTTCGCGCCGGGGTCACGCTCGAGTCGCGCATGGCGATCGAGGTCATGAACGCCGTTCTGGCCCACGCCGCGCGGCGCGTCGACCCGGATGACCACCGCCTGTTCTCCTAAGAGCCACAGATTTTCCGGATTACGCAGATTTTTGGAGGGCGGTTTCGCAACGACTGGGGCCGGGTTGTGTTTCTTCCTGATGAGTATGAATGCGGAGACCTGCAACGCATACATCATCTTATAGATAAAGAATTTAAAGACGACGCAAGTCGAGCGCGAGCAACTCCTGGAAATCTGCGTAATCTGCGAAATCTGTGGATTCTCTCTTAGGTGGAGGCAAACCGATATGAACGAACCAACCGGTGATTGGGCGCAGACCGTGGCGCATCTGATGGCGCTGGCTGAGCGGATGGAGGGACACGGCCAGAACAACCTCGGCATGGCTCTGCGGGCGGCGGCCGATTCCCTCGTGCGGCGCGCCGGCTACCGGGTTGACCTNCCGCATGACAAGGAGGCGCTGGCCAGCGACTTGGGCCACNTGCAGGAGTCGATGGCCAATTTTGGATTGAACGACGATTTCGTGGACGCTCTGCGGCGCGGCGAAGCCGCCATGCGCCAGGNCGAGTTGCCGCTACACGAAGACATTCCCCACCCTTACGTCTGCCGCACCTGCGGCGAGCTATTGATGGCCGCGCCGGAAGNGCCGTGCGAGGTCTGCGGCGCGTGGCCGGAAACGTTCCTGCACTATAAGCCCATTTACTGGCTCGACGCGCTCCACCCGTTGGAGGCAATGGAGCAACTGGCGGCCACGCCCGACGTGGTGGGGCGCCTCCTGGAGGGCCTGACCGAGGAGCAACTGGCCCGCCCGGCGGCTGACGGCGGCTGGTCAATGCGCCAGGTGGTGTCGCATCTGCGCGACGCTGAGGGGGTGCTCAATTACCGCGTCGAACTGATGGCCGCGGAGGAGAACGCCACGCTGGANTCGCTGGCCGTGTTTGACTGGGCCGCGTCNGAGGAAAACCGGCCGCCGACTACGGCCGAGATCTTCGCCGATTACCGGCATTCGCGAGCGGGATCGCTGGCTGTGCTGCAGGGCCTCGCGCCGTGGGAGTGGTATCGCGCCGGGCTGCACAAGGAGTTCGGCCGCGTCACGATCCTNAATCAAGCCAGCTACTTCTCCGCCCACGAGCAAACGCATCTGGCCGCTCTGTCCGCGCTGCGGCGCGCCGCCACCGGCTAGACGCTGGTCGAACTATCCAACTTAGAGCCGCGTTAACTAGGGCGGGTTGCGCAGTTACAATCCGCCCTGGCTATGCTATACTTTCGTTGCCGGAAAGCTCAACGGCAGAAGTTCGTCAACACGAAACTAGGTCCCCGGCGGATACTCCTTCGCCTCTTTGGACCATTCAGACCCTTATTGTTTTACCATATCCTGCGCCCCGCGCGGCTAGATGCGCGAGGGTTGGATATGTTTTTGTTCTCTGGAAGCGAATCATGAATCTGCTACTGTACACCGAAGCCAAAATGAAACTCGCCCTCCGCCAGGGGGAAGTAACCACCGCGCGCCCCACCGACCTGTGGAATGACACCGACGTCACCCTGCCCGATTCCCTGTTTGAGGAACTGGGTTATTTCGGCGCTGTAGAGAAAGAGCCGACCGAGCCGGAGGATGACGACAGCATCGAGGACCTGATTAACGCCTGGGCCGAGCCGGCGTTGAGTTGGTAGCCGCTCACAGCGTCCCGTCTTCCCCATCCATCTTCAGCGTGCAATCGGTGGTGTAGGTGATGACCTCGAACCCGTGGCGGGCGACGATCGGCCCGCTCATGTGCCCGGCGTCGATAGTCAGATAGGGCACTTTGCGCCGCCGTGCCTCCCGCACTCGGGCCGCCAGCACCGACGTGTAGAGCCCCCGCCCACGATAATCCGCTATCGTGGAGCCGCCCCACAAACTCGCGAAGTTCTTTTTATTGTAGTACGTCCACCCCGCGCTGGCCGGCTGGTCGTCAACGTAGGCCACGTAGACGCTCAGGTAGCCGGGAATGGCCATGTGCGACCCCAGCCGTTCGTGGACCCAAGAGAAATTCTCATCCCACACACTCTCCAGAATCGTGACGACATCGGCGAGTTGTGATGGCTGCTGCAGGCGGCGAACGTTGGCCGTTGGCAGCGACAGGAGGGAATCCGGCGCCTGGGCCACGTCGAGGACCATCACCGTATCCGTCTCATCGACCTCGAAACCGCGCGCGGCGAGGCGCTGCACCAGGTCGGCCGGCCGGTCGTGGGCGAACACCTTCCAGTTGCACGGCCACTTGATGCGCGAGAAGTAGGCTACCTGCTCGTCGATCACGGCGTCGGCGCTGGCTTCGTCCAGATCCGAGTAGAGGATATAGTTCATGCCCGGCGCGGGCCGGAGGAAGCGCACGATGTGGGGGGTGATCTCCTTGGTCGTGCCGGGAAACTCGATCTCCTGCCGCTCCTCGCGGTCAAACAGGGCTAATACGGCGGGGATATCCATGACATTTATCTCCAGGCGCAATGTGATGGCCGACACATTTTACCCGATTCCGCTTGATCAGGATCATAAATTGGACATGTGGGACAGGGCAATAACAAAAGGTAACCTGAATAGTCGCGCTACAGCAAACGACTTGAGATCCGGGCAAGTAGGGATATACTGCCCATACTATTTTCCACAGGATTTACAGGTATGAATGCCAACGATATAAAGACGGTTTTGATCATGGGCGCGGGCACGATGGGCGGGCAGATTGCCCTGCAGTGCGCCATGCACGGGCTGGATGTGGCCCTCTACGACGCGTCGCCCGACGCATTGGTCGCCGGCATGGCGCGGGTACGCGGCTACGTCGCCTACCTCGCCGGACAAGGGCGGACGAGCGAGGCTGTGCTACAGCGCATCCGGCCGGNGGCGGACCTGGCCGCGGCCGCGGCCGTGGCCGACCTGATCAGCGAGTCCGTGCCCGAAGACCCGGCGCTGAAGGGGCGCGTCTTCGCCGAACTGAACGCGCTCTGCCCACCGCACACCATTTTCACCACNAACACCTCGACCCTGCTGCCGTCGATGTTCGCCGCGGCCAGCGGCCGCCCGGAGCGGCTGGTAGCGCTGCACTTCCACCTGCCCGTCTGGGACGCCAACGTGGTTGACGTAATGCCCCACCCCGGCACCGCGGAGGGCATCGTTGAAACCGTGACCGAATTCGCCCGGCGCATCGGCCAGATCCCGATCCGCTCGGCCAAAGAGCAGCCCGGTTACGTCTTCAACACGATGCTCAACGCCCTCCTCGGGTCGGCGCTGGAGCTAGCCGCCGGCGGCGTGGCGTCGTTCAGCGACGTCGACCGGGCCTGGATGGGGGTCATGAAGACGCCGGTTGGGCCGTTCGGCATCATGGACGCCGTCGGGCTGGATACGGTCTGGAAGATCACCGACTTCTGGGCCGGCGTCACCGGCGATCACCGGCAGCGGGCCAATGCTGATTTTGTGCGGGAATACCTCGACCGCGGCCGTCTGGGCCAAAAGACCGGCGGCGGCTTCTACGANTATCCCAATCCGGCCTTCCANCAACCAGGCTTCGTCGAAGGGGATGNGNCATGACGTCGATCATGGTCATGTACGTCATCTTCGGCGNGCTGATGATCGTGCTGGCCCTGCCGATGCTAAGCNACAAGGTGCCGCCNAATCCGTGGTACGGCTTCCGCGTGCCCAGCACCCTGTCCGACCCAGTTGTGTGGTACAAGGCCAATCGCTACATGGCGCGTTGGCTGCTGGCGACGGGGGTCATCACGGTCGTGGCCAGCATTGCCATTTACTTCGTACCCGGCCTGACTGTGGACGCCTACGCCTGGCTGGTGCTGGCCGCGTTCGGCGCGCCATTTCTGGTCATGATCGTCGCCAGCTTTCGTTATCTGCGCCGGCTGCCGAAGTAGACACAAACTCCCCCGGCTCATCGCGCAGAATGCCCATCAGCACCAGGTCGTCGTAGTCGCCATTACTCCAGACGTGGCGGCGCAGGCGGCCTTCCTCGACGAAGCCGCACGCCCGATAGGCGCGGATGGCCCGCTCATTGCGGCCGTGGACACGCAGAAAGACGCGCCGCAGGTTGAGCAGGCGGAAGGCGTAATCCACCAACAGGCCGATGGCCTCGCGGCCGTAGCCCTGGCCCCAATACGCCTNGTCACCGATGGCGATGCCCAGCTCGGCCGTCCGGCCCACCGGATCGACGTTGAACAGGACGATGACGCCGATGATTAACCCGCCGGTCTCGATGCCGAAGTGGACGCCGTCCTTGTTGCCGTCGCGGCCGCCGGCGGCCGTGTCGCGGTCGAAATCGGCGGTCAGCCGGGCAAAGGACTGCGGCCACGGCGGGTCGCCGCCGCCGGCCAGTTCGACCTCGATGTCGTTGTTGAACGCCAGGAGGCGCGGCAGGTCATCGCGCTCGATGGCGCGGAGCGTCACTCGTTTACCTCTTAACATCGCTTTACCTGATTCGTCCGATTAGATTACCCGGCTCGGCTGCCTCGGCCGCTTCGATGAGCTGTCGGGCCTCGTCCAGCCTGTTCCACACGTCAACCAGCAATACCCCGCACACGCGGCCGTCCTTGTGGTAGTAGATTACGCCACGGCGGTATAGGTCTTGCCAATCCTCNACCCGCTCCAGGCGGCTGTCGCANTGGCCGACCGCTTCATAGCTCAGGTCGAACAGGTCGGAATAGAACATCGGCAAATAGCGATACGGCTCGGCTGCCCCGGCCATGTTGCGCCCGGCGGCCCTCCCCATCGCCCGCGCCGCGTCGGCGTGCTCCACCCGGCGGCGCAGGCCCAGGATCGGGTCGGGGTAATTGGCCACGTCGCCGGCGGCGAAAACCTCCGGCCGCCCCGCGCGCAAATACTCGTCAACCTGGATGCCGTTGTCGACCGCCAGCCCCATCCCCTTCGCGATTTCGACCGACGGGATGATGCCGATGCCGGCCACGACGCGGTCGGCGGATAGGCGGCGGCCGCTGCCAGTGACGACGACCATCCCTTCATCGTTCGCCTCGATATCGACCACGCTCTCGCCGCTCAGCACCTCCACCCCCCGTCGCCGGAAATCGTCATTGACGAACGCCGACATGTCCGGCGGGAAGAGCCGGTCGGTGATGCCGGTTTCCGGGAAGACCATCGTCACGGCGTTGCCCTGCTCGCGCAGCACGGCGGCCACTTCGGAGCCGATGAAACCGCCGCCGATGACCACGAACGACGCGCCGNGGTCGGCTTCGGCGCGAAGGACGCGGTAATCNTCCACAGTGCGGTAGTAGTTGACCGCGTCGCCGCCGAACGGCAGCCGCCGCGGCGCGCCGCCGGTGGCCANCAGCAGCCGGTCGTAGGTGTAAACCGTGCCTGTATCATCAGTCGCCTGTCGCCGGTCTGGGTCCACGGACACGACGCGCCGCCCCAGGCGCAAGACCACATCCTCCGGCAGGGGCGCGACGATCTGGTCCAGTGTGCGCTTGCCGTGCCACAACTTCTTGGAGAGCGGCGGCCGGTCGTAGGGCGGCGCGTTCTCGGCCGAGATGAGCGTGATCCCGCCGCGCGCGTCGAGCTCGCGGATGCCGCTGGCCGCGGCCGCGCCGGTCATTCCACCGCCGATGATGAGATAAGTGGTGTGGGGCATCCAGTCCTCCAGGGTAATCCGCTTCCTTCTTGCCGGTTGGTTGCCTAGCATAGCGCATCCAACGGNCGATGGCAGTAAAGTCGATTACTTTTCAATTTTATCTGTGATAATCAGTGAAATTGGTGGTATCAACGTCCTGCTCTTCCCTCCACCTGAATATGCGATTGCCCTGGCATCCAATTGACCAAAATCCATCATCGGGTAAATTTATCATAACGGCCGCGGGCTCCCGCGGCGTATTGCTATTATCGGACGGAACGATCTGTATATGACGCCAATCACTTCTCGTCAGAGGCTTCTCTATGCCGCCGGCTCGCTCGGCGTGGCCCTTTCTTACCAGGCATTTTCCACGTATATCCAGTTCCTATATATTGACACCCTCGGCGTNCGCGCAGCGTGGATTGGGCTGGTGTGGGCGCTTTATGGCATCTGGAACGCCGTCAACGACCCGCTGGCCGGCTACTGGAGCGACCGGACGCGCACCGCGTGGGGCCGCCGCCTGCCGTGGATGTTCGGGTCGCTCATCCCGCTGGTCATCACCTTTTATCTGCTGTGGTTCCCGTTTGGCAGCGCTGATCTGTCGGAGTTCAGCCTCCTGTTCTATTTCCTGGCCGTGGTCCTCGTCTTCGACCTATGCTGGACGATCTTCGTGATGAACTGGACGTCGCTCTTCCCGGAAATGGCCAGCGGCGAATCGGAACGGGCCGGGCTGTCGGCCCTGCGCGAGGTGTTCTCCATCTTCGGCCTGCTCGTTGGCGTGGCCCTGCCGCCCATTCTGGCCGGGGCGGACTGGAGCAATCGCGGCAACATGGCCTATTTACTCACCGGCGTCACATTGGTCTCACTGATCCTCTCCCTCATCGGCAGCCGGGAGCGGCGCGAATTCGCCGTGGAGCCGTCGCCGCCTTTCCGCGAATCGCTGCGGCTGACGCTGCGCAATCGCGACTTCCTCTTTTTCCTCGGCGCGAACTTGATGATCCAGTACGTCTTTCTGGCGCTGTCGGCGTCGATCCCGTTCTACGCCAAATACGTCCTGAAAATACAGGGGCCAACGCAGTTGGGCGGGGTGCTGCTCGACGTGGAGATGCAAAACTCATTGCTGCTGGCGGCCGCGTTTCTGGCGGCGTTGCCGGCAATGGCCCTGTGGTGGGTGCTGGCGCGGCGCGTCGGGGCGTGGCGCGCCTTGCGCGGGGCGGCGCTGTTAGGGGCGGCCGTGGCCCTCTACTTCTTNTTTCCGTCGTCGTTTGCCGGGGGCCTGATCGGCACGACCGCCTTTGGCATCAGCCTCGCCGGGCTGTTGATGCTGACCAACCCGCTAGTAGCCGATATCACCGACGAGGACGAGGTCGTGAACGGCACGCGCCGCGAGGGAATGTTCTTCGGCATCAACGGCCTGATCATCCGCTTCGCCTTCGTTATCCAGGGCATTCTGACGGCGATCGTGTTCACCCTGACCGGCTACGTAAACCCGAGCGAGGGCGTCCTTTATCCCGTCCAGCCTGACACCGCGCTGGTCGGCATGCGCCTGCTGACGGGCGGCGCGCCGGCCGTGGCCCTGGTGTTGGCCTTCCTGCTGTTGGGTGGCTACTCGCTGCACGGGCAGCGGGCAGCGAAGATCAGGGCCGAGGCAGAGGCGATTCAGGCCCGCAAGCGAGAAGCGTTGGAGGGCGATTGACAAACTGGGGGGAAGCGCTGAACACGCTTCCTCCCCAGGTCAGCTCCCTGTCGACGTATCCTCCCACGCCCACAAGGCCAACTCCTGCGCCAGCCGGTAGTTAGTCAGATCCAGTTGCAGCGGCAAAATCGACACGTAGTTGTCGTTCAGCGCCCCGAAGTCGGTACCCTCGTCGGGCACGCCGGTGGGGTAGTCGCCGCCGATCCAGTAGTAGGGCGCGCCGCGGGGGTCCATGCGCTCGTCCAGCCGGTCGCGGTAGACGCGCAACCCCTGCCGCGTGACGCGCATGCCCCGAATCTGGTCGGCCTTGATGCAAGGCACGTTGACGTTGAGCAGCAGATCGGGCCGCAGCCCACGCTCGATGGCCAGCCGTACGATGCGCTGGGCATAGGCGGCCGCGGGACCGTAGTCGCGCTCGGTGACCGTGTCGTCGGCCGCCAGGGAGAAGGCAAAACCCGGCACGCCGGCGATCACCGCTTCCATCGCCGCTGTCACGGTACCGCTGTAGGTCACGTCGTGCCCCAGGTTGCCGTAGGAATTGATGCCCGACACGTCCAGATCGACCTTCGGCACGCGGCCCAGCATGGCCAGCGCGACGCAATCGGACGGCGCGCCATCGCTCATCAGCGCCGGCGTGCCGTCGGCCAGCGTCGTCTCGCGCACCCGCAGCGGCCGGTGGAGCGTCTTGACGTGGC
>JAACJX010000068.1 GCA_014237545.1 Ardenticatenia bacterium
AGAAGCGCTCGAACACGCGCGGCAGCTCTTCATCGGGGATGCCCGGCCCGGTATCAGTGACGCTTCCTTCGACCCAGTTGCCGTTCGTCCGCGTGGCCAGGCGCACAGCGCCGCCCGGCGGCGTATAGGCCAGGGCGTTATCGACCAGGTTGGTGAAAATCTGGGCCAACCGGTCCGGATCGCCGGCCACCAGCGCCTCGCGCACCGCGTCAACTTCCATGTCGATGCTCTTGGCCCGCGCCCTGGGCAACTGGCTGCGATAGACATCGGCCAGGATGTCACCCAGATCGACACTGCGCATGTTCATCTGTAACTGGCCGGACTCGAGGCGGGCCAAATCGAGCAATTCGTTCACCAGGCGCGACATGCGGTCAGCCTCGGCGTAGATGGTCTCGGCCGCCCGCTGGCGCTCTTCCGGGGCATCGGCCGCGCCGTCGAGCAGCGCCTGGCTCCAGCCGGAGATAGCCGTCAGGGGAGTCTTAAGGTCGTGGGAGACGTTGGCCACGAAATCACGCTGCGCTTGTTGCGTGGCCTTCACCTGGGCGGCCATGCTGTTGAAGCTGCCGGCCACGCGCTGCACCTCGTCCGGCCCTTCTTGCGGCACGCGCTGGTCGTAATCGCCGCGGGCGATGGCTTCGGCCGCGCCGGCCATCGTGCCCAACGGGCGGGCGACGGAGCGGGCGATGACCACCGCCAGTAGCACCGCCAGTAGCACCGCCAGGGAGCCGGCATAAATCAACGGCCGCAGGAAATACTCGTTGAAGAATTCGCCCGCTGTCGGCTCGGGTTGGGCATAGAAGATGAGCGCCAGACCGAGGGCCGGGTCCGGCTCGGCGAAGACCAGCCAGCGCGAGCCATTGTCGTGGACGAAGGTGCCGAAGATGCTACCCCGGCCGACGTTGGCCAGTACCAGGGATTGCGGCCGGTCCACATTCGTCAGCCGGTCGCCGACCCAGTCGTCGCCTGTGGCTGTGTCGAAGATGATATCCTCGGCGCTCATGTCGACGACCAGAATGCGCACGTCGGCCTGTTCCGACGTGCTGTAGAGCAGCCCCTGCAGTTCCTCGCTACCGGCTCCCGCCCCCCACAGTTGCAGCAACTCTCTCTGGTTAGTGCGACTGATGGCCGAGAGGCGTTCCAGCGACGGCAGCAGGCGAGCATCCGACACGCTGGCAAAGCCGAAGAGAGAGATGGCGACGATCAGCAATCCGACGAGGATGACGACGACGAAGGATACCAGCAGCCGGCCGCGCAGGGTTCGAAGCATGCTATGAAGGTAGCGCAAAGGGCCGGGGACGCAAAGAATTCACAACGAGGATTAACCGCGGCCGGGAACCCGGCGTGCGGGCGCGCTCCCGGTCCCCGGCTTCATCTTACACAAGTCGTTCGCGGGCTTTGGCGCTCAGATAATCCATCGTCCAGACCATGATGACGATNGCCAGGATGGCTGTGCCGGCCGCGCCGTATTGGTTCAGGCTGACCCAGATGCGGAACTGCTGGCCGATGCCGCCGCCGCCGACGAANCCGATGACNGTCGACATGCGNATGTTGATGTCCCACTGGTAGATGATGAAGGCCAGGAAGGGCGGCACCAGCTGCGGCACGATGGCGTAGACCAGCGATTGCATGCGCGTGGCTCCNGTCGCGGTTACGGCTTCGACCGGGCCGTTGTCGATCTCCTCGATAGACTCCGAGAAGAGCTTGCCGAGGTTGGGGATGTTGTTCAACGCCAGGGCCAGCACGCCGGCGAACGGCCCCGCGCCAACCCATGTCGCCGCGATGAGCACCAGGATCAGCGGCTCGATGGAGCGGGTGATATTGAAGGCGGTGCGCAGGCCATAGTAGACGGTTCGCCCCAGGGCTGAGTCGCCCATGATGTTTCGGGCCGCCAGGAAGCTGAGCGGGATGGCGAAGAGCGCGCCCAGCGTAGTGGCGACCAACGCCATAAGCAAAGTGACGATCGACAACTCGACGACCGTTTTGACCGTCTCGCTGAACTGAAGTCGGCCGGAGACTTCCTCAAAGGTAATTTCGACCCGAGCCGGTTCGGTCTGGTCTTCGTCCAGGGCAACAATAGGGTTGATAGTCGTCTCCACCCGCAGGTTGCCGTCATCGTCCGTGTCACAGCAATTCGACCGGACGCGCAGATAGCCGCCGTCGGGCAGCACCCAGCGCACCGAGACCGTCCGGTTGGGCGGCAGCCCTGTCCCCTCGATGACCAACGGATCGCCGGGCGCGCCGCAGGCGGCCGATAGCGTAATATCGGCGTCGGCCGGGACAGAAGGCTCGGCCGCGCCACAGGGCACGCTCAGCGGGGCGCTGATGGCCACCGTCTCCGTCGGCCGGGTGAATATCTCCGGCGAGGCGAATTCGCGCGCCAGGGCCAACCCCTGCGGCGCGCCTTTCACCAGCTCCACCAGTTCGATCTGGGCCACGTTCCAGGACCAGATGAAGGCGGCCACGAACCCGACGACGATAATAAGGCGCAGGGCTCCGCGCACCACGGGGTTCTTGCTGGAAATGATTGGCCGGCCCTGGATGATCCTTTCTCGCAACCAACCGGACACGTAATCGAGCACGGCGACGACGATGATGATGGCGAGGATAGCCGTGGCCATGGCCGAGAAACGATTTAGCCGCACCCATTGGACCACGAGGAAGCCCAGACCGGCATCGCTCACCAGGCCGATGACGGTCGAGAGGCGGACGTTGATGTCAAACCGGTAGAGGGTAAACGAGGTAAAGGTGGGCAAGATTTGCGGCAAAACGGCATAGATGACCATCTGCGGCCAACTGGCGCCGGTGGCTTTCACCGCTTCGATGGGGCCGGGGTCAATGCTCTCGATCGCCTCTGAATACAACTTGGCCAGCGCGGCAACGGTGTGGAACCACAGGGCCAGCGTGCCGGCGAACGGCCCAAGGCCCACCCAAACGGCGAAAACGATGGCCCACAACAGCGTCTCGATGGAGCGGATGATGTTCAGAATGGCCCGTACGACGTTGTAGATGAACAGGGTGACGGGGTTGCCGCCCATCAGATTGCGCGCGGCCAGGAAGCTGACCGGAACGGCAAAGATCACGCCCATCACGGTGGCCAGAAAGGCCAGCGCGAGGGTCTCGCCGATCTTCTCGATGACCAGCGAGAGTGTTTGCGTAGGTTGCAATTGGCCCGATGGGATGCTCTGCACGGCGCGCACGGCATGGGTGAGCGTTTGACCGGGAGCGGGCTGGGCGGTCAGCGGCACGGCCTGGGGAACAAGGAGAGTCACCTCGAAGCGGCCGTTCTCGTCCGCCTGGAAGAACACCACCTGGCCGTCAAGTGTGGCCCGGCGCGGCGCGCCCAGCGGATCGACCCATTGCATCTGACCCGATTCGTTGGGTTCGAACCCCTCGCCTGTCACCTCCAACAGCTCGCCCACCTCGGTACACGGGGCGCTCAAGATGAGTCTGGGTCTGACGGTCGCCTCGCGGTTAGGGGCCGGCAAGGGATCGACGCAGGGCACCATGATCGGCGTCACGCCGACGAATTCCTCTGACGGTGTCTCGAACAGGTCCGGGTTAAAAAGGGAGCGCAGATAGGGAGTGACGTTGGGCAAGCCTGTCACTAACCGCGTCGGCCGCACATCGGTAACGAGGATCGCCGAGCCGTAGAGGACGATGCCGATGAGCAGCAATGAGACGCCCCAACTAGGTTCCTGACCTTTTGCCAGNCGGTAGGCATCGCGCCCGATCCAGGCCAGCAACAGCGCCAGCGGCCCGAGGAGCGCGTACGCTTGCGTCCAAAGGACAAGCCCCAGCAATGAAAAAAAGGTCAGAAAGAGGACAAGCCCGCGGGCTTTATGATTCAGAATAATTTGGCCGCTGCCGGGGATGATTAGAGAGAGAATGGCGGGCAGCCAGGGGCTGATGGTTGGCTTATTTTCAGGCGGCATTAGGCGGCGCTACCGATACCATTTCTGCCTCCTCGCCATACACCTCTTTGAATTTCTCAGGCGTCAGCTCGGATGGCAGACCGTCAAAGACCAGTTCGCCCGCTTTCAGTCCCACGACGCGGGTCGCATAGCGGTGCACAAGGTCAAGAAAATGGAGACTGCACAGGACGGTGATGCTATCTTGCTGGTTCAGCAGTTCGAGGTAGCGCAAGATAGAGTGGGACAGCACGGGGTCGAGGCTGGCGACGGGCTCGTCGGCCAGCAGTAGCTGCGGCTCTTGCATGAGGGCGCGGGCGATGCCGACCCGTTGCTGCTGGCCGCCGGAAAGCTGGTCGGCGCGGTTGTCGGCCTTGTCGGCGATGCCGACGCGCTCGAGCGCGGCCAGGGCGCGGCGGCGGTCGTCGGCTGTGAAGCGGCCGAACAAGCTCCAGACCGGGTGAACGTAGCCCAACCGACCGGTGAGTACGTTGGTTGTCACGCTGCTGCGCTTGACCAGGTTGAAATGCTGGAAGATCATGCCGATCTGCCGGCGGATTTGGCGTAACTCGGCGCCGCTGGCTTCGGTGATGTTGCGNTCGTTCCAGAGCACCGTGCCGGACGTGGGATCGATCAGGCGATTGATGCACCGCAGAAGCGTGGATTTGCCGGAACCGGAGAGGCCGATGATGGCCAGAAATTCGCCGTCTTGNACGTCAAAGCTGACGTTGTTCAGGGCGACGGTCCCGTCGGGGAATACCTTTGTCAGGTTCTTGATTTGCAGCACGNCAGATCTCTATTGTGCCCTGCCTGTAAAAAATCCTCGGCAGCGCGACGGCTGCCGAGGATTACAGGATTCAGACAGNACTTACTGAGCCAACGTCTCGATATCGATCCCCGCGCGGCTCAGGTCGGCGCGGAAGACATCGTAGAAGCTGTCGCTCGATTCGACCAGGCTCTCGATGTTATAGAGCGTATTCAGCGCTTCCTGGCCCTCGGGCGAAGCAGCGATGTCCAGCAGGGCGGTCACGACCTCAGAGCGCATCTCCTCGGGGAAATCGGCGATGAAGGACACGCTGTCGTTCGGGATGTCGCTGGTGGTGGCCAGCACGACAACCTGCTCGAGCACATCCGGGAACTCTTCTTCGATACCGGTGCGGGCATCGGAGAAGGTCGCGCCGGCGTCNCAGTCACCGTTGTAGACCTGGGTCACGACGTTGTTGTGCGACCCGGCCTCGATGGTCTGGCTGAAGTCGGCGTCAGGGTCAACGCCGTTGGCGGCCAGCATGATGCGCGGGATGATGTAGCCGGAGGTCGAAGCCGGGTCGACCCAGCACATGACCTTGCCCTTCAAGTCCTCGAGGGTGGCGATGCCGCTGTCGGCGCGGACGATGATCTGGCCGGCGTACGTGGTCGAGCCGAAGCGCGAGGTCGCCAGGGCCGCGTCAACGCCACACTGCTCATTGGCCAATACGTAGTTGAACGTATTCAGCCAGCCGATGTGGGCCTGGCCGGCGCACATGGCCTCGCGGACGGACGAGAAGTCGGTGCCGACGTTGGAATCGACGACGAGACCGGTCCGCTCGCTCAGCATCTGGGCCAGCGTGTCGCCACTGGCGATGATGTCCTGCGTGTCGCCGGACGGGACAAAGGACATAACGATGGGGTTCTCTTCGGTTCCCAACTCAGGCTCGCCGCCGCATGCGACCAGGGCCAGAGCGAGAATAGCAACCATGCTAAACAACATTAAAAACTTACGGGCGTTCATTCTTTACCTCCTCAGGTGGAAAGATTGGAAAGGGCTTCGCTAAAGAGTCTCCTGGCTCTCTAGCATCTCGTGGCAGAAGCGAGGCGTGATGCGAGACTTCCGTATAATAATGATCTGCCGCCGTATTGCCAACAATTAATCGGACGAATCGCCCGGTTTGGTTCGATCCGTCACTGTAGGGTCGGGGCGTGGTACCGGTAATCCAGCAGCTTTCCCTCGGCGCCATCGGCAAACAGGAACGTGGTGACGGAAGCGGGTGAGGGATAATGGACTGGCACGCCGCAGTCGACCAGTTGTTTGCGCTGGGCGGCGGACAAAGGCCGGCCGCTGGCCCAGACGATGGCAAAGGCAATGGGATCGGCATGCGTGACGCCGACCACGTGCCGTCCGGGGTGTTTTTCGCAGGCCAGGTCGAAAAACCTGACCAGCCGCGCCACGATGTCGGCCGGTTGCTCGTAGGCAGGACCGACATCGTCATAGAAATTCCAGTCTCGCTGCTCCATTTCCGCCGCCGCGCGGCCGTCGAAAGGGGAATAAATTTCGTTCAGCAAGCCGCATTCCGTCAGCGGCGCGTCAGTGGCGCAGCGCAAGCGCACGATGTCGGCCGTCTGGAAGGCGCGCAACATGGGGCTGTGATAGATTGCCGCAACCGAATCGCCGGCCAGATATTCCCCGGCGGCCGCGGCTTGGGCGCGCCCCAACTCGGCCAGAGCGAAGCCGGGCAGGCGACCATAATAGACTTCTTCGGGGTTATGAACCAGACCATGCCGGATGAGCGATATTTTTGTCATGGCAGCTTCCCCCTTATGGCTCCCGCACGCTCAATTTATATCCCCGCCCCCACACGGTCTCGATCTCGACGCCGCTGCCCGCCAGCCGGTCGCGGAGTTGCGCCACGTGGACGTCAACCGTTCGCGTCTGACCGTGATATTCGTAGCCCCAGGCCAGGTCGAGTAGCTGATCGCGCGATAGCACCTGATTCGTATGGTCGGCCAGCGCGAGCAGTAAATCGAACTCTCTGGCNCGCAGNGCGATTTCGTCGTCCCCGATCTTGACCTCGCGGCTGGCGGGATCGATGGACAGGCGGCCGAGTTGACGCGGCTGATCGGGGCCGGGGCGNCCGCCGCCCGTGCGNCTCAGNATGGCCCGCACCCTGGCCACCAGNTCGCGNGGGTTAAANGGCTTGGTCAGATAATCGTCCGCCCCCATCTCCAGGGCGACGATCTTGTCGATATCTTGATCNCGCGCGGTCAGCATGAGAATGGGCAGTGTGCNCTCGGCCCGAAGCCGNCGGCANACCTCCCANCCGTCCATCTCCGGCATCATCAGATCGAGGACGAGCAAGTCCGGCGACGCNCTTCGNGNCANCTNCAGCGCCTGNACGCCGTTCGCCGCCGTCTGCACGCGGAACCCTTCCTTCTCCAGNTAGAGGCGGGCCAGGTCGCGTATGCTGGCCTCATCGTCGGCGATTAGGATCGTTGCGGGCATGATTTCGTTTGGCGGTCGGGCGTGGCCCGCCTGTTGAGCGGCGCGACCCGGCTACGGTACGAGCGCGATGCACTCGATCTCGACCAGGCCGCCCTTGGGCAGCGCGCCGACCTCGAC
>JAACJX010000682.1 GCA_014237545.1 Ardenticatenia bacterium
ATCACCTGCGCCAAGCCATGGCTGAGCACGGCCAGCGGCATGTCGCCCAGGCCTACGCGCCGCGCGGCACGCGCCTCATCTTGCGAGGCATCCAGCCCCTCGAATTCGGCCATCATCGTCTCGATGCGCGACGAATCGCGCACCGAACGATGGCGGTATGCGGCCGCGATATTGGGCGGAAACGAATCGGGGATGGCAAAGAGCGGCGGCGCGGCACCCGGTCCCTGGTCGGCGACGATATCACGCAACTGGCCCATCTGCGCCAGTTGTGCCGCCTTCATGGGGGCAAACATCTTTACGAGCGGTTCCGGGAAGCGCTGGAACTGATCTTCATGCGACCCATCAACTAGAACCATCCCCGCAACCTCGGTCGGATGCTGGTAGGCGAACAGGCGCACTGTCAGACTGCCGCTGGAATGCCCGACGAGCACGTATGGCCCGGCGATGCCGGCCGCGGCCAGCAACTCCCGCAACTCGTCCACAAACGCCGCCGCCGTTCGCGGCCCCGGCCGCGGATCGCTCCAGCCCAGCCCGGCGCGGTCATAGCTGACAGCTTGGGCAAAAGTCGCCACTGCCGGCTGGACGAGCGCCCAGGTGGGGCTGAAGTCCATACCCGCCGCCTCGAAAATGACTGGCGGCCGTCCCTGGCCTGTCGCGTGGACGTGCAATCGNGTTCCGGCGACGTCGATCAGCCGGCCGGGGGGAACGAATTCGGGATCATTGAGAGGGGCCATCATTCGCCTCCTGCTGGGGGTTATCTTTCCATNAATGCTGGCAATTCGGGCAATAATGCGTNCTCCGCCCGCCCAGAACGATCCGCTCGATCGGTCCGCCGCAGGTGTAGCACGACTGCCCGGTGCGGCGGAAGACGGCCACGGCGTTCTGCATGTCGCCCATCTCGCCGTCGGCCTTCACGTAGGTGCTGATGCTGGCCCCTTCGCGGTCGATGCCCATTGCCAGCACCTTCTGAATGGCCGCATGGAGCGCGGCGATCTCTTCGGCGGTCAGCGTGTCGCTGCGGCGCGTCGGCCGGAGCCCGGCGTAGAAGAGCGCCTCGTCGGCGTAGATGTTGCCGATGCCGGCGATGAAGGTCTGGTCGAGCAGCAGCGGCTTGAGCACGCGCTTGCGGCGCGACAGCCGGTCGATCAGTTCCTCGGCCGTGAAGTCGCCTGACAGCGGCTCCGGGCCGAGGGGGCCGAGGATGGTCGCCGGGTCATGCACCAGGTAGACGCGACCGAACTTGCGCGTGTCGCGAAAGCGCAGCTCGCGGCCGTCGTCCAACTCGAATATGGTGTGGGCATAGCGGTCAGGCGGCGCGTCGGCCGGCACGACGGACAGATGGCCCGACATCTTCAGGTGGATGATGAGTGTCTCGTCGTCGCTGAGGGTGAACACGAGGTACTTGCCGCGCCGGTCTACGGCCTCGATGCGGCGGCCGCAGACGCGCTCGCGCAACTCATCCGGCGGCGGGACGGCGATGTGGCGCGGCCATTGGTTGCGCACGCCGGTAATCGNGCGGCCGACCAGCGGCGCGCGCAGAGCGCGGACAAAGGTTTCAACTTCGGGTAGTTCGGGCATTNNCTGATTATACCGGAGAAGTTANCCGATGCGGGAAGACACCAAAAAGAAAACCAGTCCGCAGATTNCGCGGATTTAAATCGGGTTANATCCCTCANGCCATTGGNTACTTCTNCGCGTCNTTGCGTCNTTNCGTTAAGAAATNTAAACTATTNNNCATGTANCCNGAAGATCGCGTCCTNGTGGCCTACGTGCCGCGCCCGTCGGATTTCGAGATCATTTGCCNCGAGGGCTGGTATCGCATCCCGCAGCGCCACGCGCCNAANGGCTTGCACGCCGAATACCTGGCCTTCTATTTCGGCAGCAAGTTCGGCGCGGAAAAGTGGGCCATCCACTACTACGCTCGCCGCGCTGGCGACGAACTGGTCCGCCGGCGCGACCTGCTGCCCCACGAGCCGGACCACCCTCGCGCCAACGAGATCTACTACAAGGTGCAACTGGATGGCTTGCAGAAGCTGGCCCAGCCGATTGTNAGNCTGCGCTGGCGGCGCGTGACGTTCGTCCACACCACCTGGGACCGCTTCACGGACGCGACGGAGATCAACGATCTGTTCATCGAGGGCGGCCCCTACGTCGACCGGCTCTATGCCACGCTGAAGGAACGGGGCATCCGCGCCGAGCGCAACTACCACGTCGACGAAGGAGCGGATGAATATGTCGTGGCCCTGTCTGTGCCCACGCGCGACGGCCGCGTCAACGTGCCCTACGGCGATNTGCCNTCGAGCGACAAGGCGCTGATGGCCCTGGCCGAGGCGCTGGTGCAGGAGATCGCCCGGCAAGGCGGCCTGGCCCACTGGCGCGAGACGCCCCCCTTATCCCTGAAATGAGACGCGCCCGCCGAGGAGGCATTCCGGCGCGCAACTTCCTATAATCGAAGGTATGGACGACAGCAAAAATCCGGGCAACCCCGGCGCTCCCGCCGGCGACACGCACTCTTCCTCCGGCTCCTCTTATGAGCCGGTCTGGACGTTCCGCGGCTACAAGATGCGGCCGTCNGAGTTCAACACGGCCATGGTCCATTACTACCGGGCCGAGATCCAGCGCTCCAACGTGTGGCGCTCGCGGCTGGACACGACGACCAACTGGGCCGTGGTCACTGTGGCCGCGGCCGTCACCTTCGTCTTCGCCGCGCCGGAGAACCACTGGGGCGTGTTCCTGCTGGTCATGCTGCTGGCCATGCTCTTTCTCTTCATCGAGGCGCGGCGCTATCGTTATTATGAATTGTGGAGCTTGCGCGCCCGGCTGATGGAAACCGACTTCTTCGCCGCCATGCTCGTGCCGCCGTTCGCCCCCCACGCCGAATGGAACGAGACGCTGGCCGAGTCGCTATTGCAGCCGGAGTTTCCNATCTCGCGCCTGGAAGCCGTCGGCCGCCGCTTGCGCAATAACTACCTGGCCATCTTCGCCATCCTGGAAGCGGCCATCGTGATGAAGCTCTACCTNCANCCNACCGAGGCCGGTTCCCTGCAAGAGCTGGTGTCGCGAGCGGGCATNGGCCCCATTAATGGCGGCATGGTCTTGTCCCTGGGCGTGGGTTTTCTGGCTGTCCTGCTCCTGNTCGCCTACATCACGCGCGACCTGCNCGAGGCCAGCGGCGAGGTGTTGCCCAAATACGACATGGAAGACCTGCTGGGCAACTTGTGGCCGGTTAATGGGCATGAAAAGGAAGGGTCGCCGGCCAAGACGATGCTGTCGCGCCTTTCCAGACGCAAGCGCCGGCGGCAGCAGGTGATGGCCCTGGTCGTGGTGGCCGACCCCGACCGGGTGGCCGACCGGGTGATCCGCGAGATGAAGCGCGGCGCGACGTCGCTCCACGGCCGCGGNATGTTCATGAAGCAGGAGCGCGAGGTGCTGCTGATCGCCCTGACCGTGACCGAGATCGAGCAGCTCAAGGTCATCGTCCGCGAGGAAGACCCCCACGCCTTCATCACCGTCATCCCGGCCAACGAGATCGTCGGCCAGGGGTTTGTGCCGCTGGAAGAGGAAGGCTGAGACGAGGCCGCAGACGACAGACCGCGGACGGCAGGCTACGGACGGCAGACCACGGCGACGCCAGGAGAGTGCTCTTCTTTACCAGACCGATAAAGGCCGAGAAGGAGCATGGCGGTTAACTGCGATCCACCGTGTGGCCAGCCGCGGTCTATGGTCCGTTTTCCTTCATCCGCCTCCCCGCCGCTACGGGCAGAAATCGGCCGCGCCCAGGCTCGGGTTGCCATAGCCCATGTCGGCCAGCGCGCCGGTCGGATTCTCCAGCGCGGCCAGGTCGCTCTCGACCAGGTCGCACAGCGCGACCGAGTTCCCATAGACGCCCCACTCCCTGATTAGCCGATCAGCCGCGCCCGCCGCGGCCGAGTCAGGATAAGTCGCCTGCAACCAGGCCAGGCGGCTGGCCGCCCGCTCCGAATCCCCGATCAGCCGGTCGATGAGGATAAGCCGGAAGGCGGCGAAGGCACTGCTGTCGGCGCGAACCTGCTCCGGCGGGTAGGCGTAGCCGTCGTCGCGCAGCGCGTCGTCGTTGATCACCGCTTCATACAGCGGCACGGCCCGGGCCAGATCGCCCGAGGCCATCAGATCGTTGGCCTCGTAGAGGATGTGATGGCGGTAAGGGGAAGGATCAAGAATGATGTCGGTGCGCGTNANGGCCGCGCCATCCCACCCCCATACCTCGGTGCGCGGCCGCACNACNCCCGCCCCGGCCGAACCGAGCGTGCCGCCGTGGACNAGCANNTCCGGCAGCCCGTCGATATCNATGTCCTCAATGCGCGTGTCGGCAAAGGGAACCGAGATAGCGTGCGCCGGCGGCTCGCCGTCGGCGGCGGGCGGCGCGTTNACCAGGTCAACCATCCGCCCNTCTTGCGGCCCAATGACCCGGTAATTGTTGGTGCAGGTCGACGCGCCGCAGATCGGCGCGTCGGTGAGGAGCTCGGGCAACCCGTCGCCGGTCATATCAATCAGGTTGATGACCGTCGGGGCCAGGAACTCGTAAATATCGTTGCTGGGCGCGGCGTAATAGCGGAAGACGACCCCTTCGCCATTGACCACCCACAAGTCGCCGGCCGCGCCGAACGGNACGCCGGGCAGCGACTGGTCATAGAGCACGAGTACCCAATCATCCTGCAGGTCGCCGTCGAAGTCGGCCGCGGCCCAGTCGGCCAGCGATTTTTGCATGCCCGATGCCTGCAGCGCGGCGCGCACGGCGGCCGGGTTGACGTTGCTCCGCCAGAGCGTNGTCAGCCAGCCCTCCAGGTTCTCCCAATCGGTCGGNGCGGGGGCCAGCGGGCCGGTGATGGGCGTCGGCGTGACGCAGACGGTGCCGCAGCCGCCGGGGCAATCGCCGNTGGGGCAGGCATACAGCTCGCCCGGGGCGCAGGCCGGCGGCGTGCACATCAGCACCGGCGTCTTGGCCTCCACAGTCGGGGCCGGTAGCGTGGCCGTGGGCNTGGCAACCTCGGCAATGACGGTCGCCGCGAGGTCGACCGTCGCCGTCGGCGCGGGGCCGGGCGTCGGGGCCACCTGGCCCAGGTTCAGGCCGTTGCACGCGGCCAGTAGCGGCAGGAAAGCCAGGAGCGCAAGCCTTTTCGCATAACCGTTTTTCATCTTCTCCTCCNGAGTCTATCAGTTGGCGTCGCGCGTGGGGTCTTTCTCTTCCCGGCCCGGAACAAACAGCTCCAACCGGAACCGCAGCGTCACCCGCCCCAACTGTACCACGTCATTGTGCTGTAGCGGCTTGGGGGCCAGCGCCAGCCGTTCGTAATTCAAAAACGTACCCGCGGCGCTGCCCTCGTCATAGAGCCAGTACTCGCCGCTGGTCGAGCGCCGAATGCGCGCGTGGAGCCGGGACACGCTGGGCTCGTCGATGATGATGTCCACCGCCTCCGGATCGCGGCCGATCGTCACGTCGGCGGCGGTCAACTCGATCTGGTCGCCGAGCGTGCCGTCAGCCGCCTGCCAGGCCAGCATGGCGGCGTGGCCATCGGCCGGGCGCGGCTCGGCCGCGGCCACCACGCGCGGGATCTCGCCCGCCGCCGGGGCCGGACGCGACCCCCGCCGCCGCCAGACGAACACGCCGGCTACCACAACCACAGACAGCAGCAGCAACGCGGGCAACAGCGGCCCATCGAGGCGCTCGCTCAGCGGTTGCGTGGGGGCGCGGGTCGGCGCGGGGGTCGGCGTGGGCGGGCTGGGGCGCGCCACCTCGATAGCGACGTCCACAGGCTCGGCCGCGGTCTGGAAGCCCAATTCGTCCGTTATGGCGACCTCCAGGCGGTAGGTTCCGGCGTCCTGCTGGCTGATGTCCCAGGGCAGCGGCAGCGTGCCCGCGGCG
>JAACJX010000275.1 GCA_014237545.1 Ardenticatenia bacterium
CGGCCGTCGCGGGACTGGTAGAAGGGTTGCATCAGCTGGTCGCGCTCGGTGGGGTCGACGGCCGGGCCGTGGTTCACGACCTCGACGCGCACCGCGTCGCCNNTGGCNCGGCCGCGAATGATCACCCGCTCGCCCGGCGGCTCGTGGCGCAGGGCATTATCGACGACGTTGCCCAGCGCCTGCACCATCAGGCCGTAATCAAAGCGGGCCAGTGGCAGATCGTCGGGGAAGTCCAGCGCGATGCGCTCGGCGTGGTGGGCGGCGAAGGCCCGCGCGGCCACCTCGCCGGCGATCTCTTCCAGAGAGTTCAGCTCCCGATGGAGCACCATCGCCCCGGCCTGCAACCGCGACAGGTCGAGCAGGTTGCCCACGAGGCGGTCGAGCTCGTCGGCCTGGGTCTCGATGGCCCGGGCCAACTCCTGCCGCTGATCGGGCGACAGCCGCTCGCCCAGTTCATCCAGATTGGACGCCGAGGTCTTGATGATGGTGATCGGCGTGCGCAGGTCGTGGGACACGGCGCGCAGGATGGCCGTCTTCAACTGGTCGGCCTCGGCCAGCGTCCGGCTCCGCGCCGCCTGGTTGGTCAGATCGACCCGCTGCAGGGCCAGGGCTGTTTGCCCGGCGCAGGCTTGCAACAGGCGGTGCTGCGCCGCGTCGAGGGGGTGGGGAAAGACCGCGCGCGCCGTGCCATAGACGGAATCACCCGCCTCGAGCAGGACGAAGACGGCGCTGCCCGCCGGGTCGCGCGGGCGCGTTGCTCCCTGGCCGGCGGCGCGGGGCAGGAAGTCGACCTGCTCGGCCCCCATGCGCCCCAGCAGCACCCGGCGCAGCGCCGTGCGGATGCTCTCCGGCTCGGTCAGCGGATTCAGGGCGCTGGTCAGGTCGTAGAGGATCTCCTGCTGCTCGGCCGAGAGCCCGGCGGCNGCNGCCTGGCGCTGGGCATAGGCCGCCAGCCGCCCGGCGATGAGCGCTGCGGCCAGGTAGATGATCAGGTCCAGCAGGTCACGCGGGTTGGCGGCGGCGAGGGTGTAATACGGCTGGACGAAGAAGAAGTTGATGGCGAAGAAACCGGCCACGGCCGCCAGCACCGACGGCCCGGTGCCCAGCCACACGGCGGCGATCAGCGTCACCAGCATGNAGAGCAGCGACTCGTTGGCCAGCGACAGCCGGTCGCGCAGGAAGAACAGCACCAGCGTGGTCAGCGCCACCATCAGCAGCGCCAGCAGGAAGCGGCCGGCCTGCTGGGCGGGGGTCGCGGTNGGGGGCGTGGGTCGGGTGGTCGTGGGCTGGTNTTGCACAAAGGGGATCATAACGCCGGGTGGGGAGAATTACGAATTNGGAATTACGAATGAGGGATTAGGAATCGGGAATTGAAGACGCCGNCGGATGGATGATCAAACCATTCGCCGGCCCCGTACATCATCTGCCCGAAGGCGAAAACCCCCGGACAGCGCTCGCGCTCAAAAAATCTGCGNAATCGGCGNAATCTGCGGATCATCTNCTTCCNATTCGGATAAAGGANANAGCCGGCGAATGGGCCATCATTCCCATTCGCCNGCCTCNTTGATNNTNTGNCNGANGGCTAATNCCACCNNGANAGNGATCTAAAAATCTGCGAAATCTGCGGNTCCTCTTCNTTANGCGGCCTTCAGCGTCGCCGATTGTCCGCGGCGGTTGATGAAGTGCCAGCCGGCCAGCGCCCCGACGATGCCGATGCCGATGATCGCCCCGACCAGCACCAGCGTCACGTCGCTGTAGCGGACGACGATGCCGATGTAGGCATAAAGATAGGTCAGCGGGATGACCACGTCATTGCCCAGGCCGCGATATAGGAAGATAGCCAGCGCCGCGCCAACGAGCAGCATGACCAGCGCCCACACCTCGGCGCTCAGGCCGAAGCCGTTCCAGCCGACCGAGATGAGCGCCGAGGCGATATTGGCCACGGTCGCCACCGTCAGCCAGGCCAGGTAGATGCTGATGGTGATCTGGATAAGGCGCTCCCACAGCCCCACGCGCGCGCCGCCGATGTCGAGCTTGCGGTAGAGGATGACCGTGACCGCTACCAGGGCAATCATGATCGCCACCGTGGTGACGAACATCTCCAGGCCGAAGATGTAGACCCACAACGCGTTGAGGGCGATATTGAGCACCATCCACGGCGCGGCCGCGCGGAAGCGGGGGTTGTCGCGCCCGGCCGGCAGCGCCTGGTAAACGGCGTAGCCGATGATACCGGCGTAGATGACCGGCCAGATGGTCGTGAAGACGTATGTGGCCGGGAAGAAGTAATTGAGGTCGTTGAAGGTATCGTTGGCGATGTTGCCGGTGTCGGTATTCGACAGGACGGCGATGATGTTGGCCGCGACGACACCCACGATCACCAGGATCATGACAAGCAAGCTGCGACTTTTGGTAGACATGAGACTCTTCTCCATCTGAANAAGGTAAATGTAATTGAAATGTTGCTGATTGGCAGGGCGGGCGGTTTTTTTGGCTCGCTTCCCCTGCCGTTTGTTTAATATGTCGACATTGTAAAGGTATTGTCCAATATTGTCAAGTATCTGCACAGGATATCCGTTAGATATTGGCCGCAAACAGACGAAACACGGCGGAAAAATGGATAAAAAGTGGACAAGAGGATGCATGCTGGTTCCCGGTCTCGGCCGTTAACAATTCGTTTACATGGCGTTAACCCAACCTTATCCGCCTATTAACTGCCCAGGCCTTCAACCTTAACGCCCCTGTGCTATGCTCACCTCAGTTCGAAAAAACGCCGTTCCTTCCTTTTACAAGTCGATATTGGCTGCGCCTGCTGATCTTCCCCAGAAGTGAAAATTGAATCTAGGGACAGGTAGACACGCCGGGCGTCATCGGGGAGCGGACAATGCTTAACTCTATGGAGGAGTGANACATGCGGTTTAAGGTATTTGGTCTTTTAATGCTGGTTAGTTTGCTGGTTGTGGCCTGNGGCGGCAATGCCGGGCAGGCCGNAGAAGAAGGGGTCCCGACCCTGGAGGCCATCGGCGGGCAGGTNGCGCCCACNGTGGAAGCCGCGGTCGAAGAAGTGGCCCCCACGGTCGAGGCGGCCGTCGATGAAGAGGCGGCTACGGGCGAANTGCCCATGCCCGACCCGCTGGCGGTTTCGGGCGAGATCGTGACCGCCGGCAGCTCGACGGTGTTCCCGCTGACCGAGCGGATGGTCGAGCGGTACGAGAGCGAGGGCTTCGCCAGCCAGATCACCATCGACAGCATCGGCTCCGGCGCGGGCTTCGAGCGCTTCTGCGTGGCCGGCGAGACGGACGTCGCCAACGCCAGCCGGGCGATCAAGGAAGANGAAGTGGCGGCNTGCGNGGCCATCGGCCGGACGCCGCTGGAGTTCCGCGTGGGNACCGACGCGCTGGCCGTGGTNGTCAACCCCAACAACGACTTCGTCGAGAACCTGACGCTGGAGCAGCTGGCTTTGGCCTTCAGCACGGCCGAGACGTGGGCCGACGTNGACCCGTCCTTCCCCGACGAGCCGATCGCCCGCTANAGCCCGGGAACGGACAGCGGCACGTTCGACTACTTCGTCGAGGCGGTCTTCGATGAGGACGACGCCCCGATCCTGTCCTCGAGCGGCACGCAGTTCAGCGAGGACGACAACGTGCTGGTGCAGGGCGTCGAGGGCGACACCTACGCCATCGGCTACTTCGGCTACGCCTACTACCTGGAGAATGCCGACCTGCTGAAGATCATCAACGTCGAGGGCGTGGAGCCGACGGCCACGTCGGCTGAGGACGGCAGCTACCCGCTGTCGCGCCCGCTCTACATCTACAGCGATGCCGGCATTATGCAGGCCAAGCCCCAGGTGGCCGACTTCATCAACTTCTACCTGACCTACGTCAATGACGAGATCATCGACGTCGGTTACTTCCCCGCCAGCGACGACGCGCTGAATACGGCGCGCCAGACCTGGCTCGCGGCGATGGGCCAGTAAGGGCCAGTAATTGATCAGACCTGACTGGCGGGCGGGCAAGCTCTCTGAGACAAACCGGGAGTTTGTCCCGCCCGCCTGTCGGGTCTTTCCGTTGATCATAGATGTTTTTCTCCACTCCGTTTATAATCTGGAAAGGCATGGAGCCACTGCGCGCAACCGTCAACCGATAGCGGCATCGCTAATCGCGCGCCGGGGACACGCTCCCCGGCGGCTTCTGCGCGGAGTGAGGGAGGTTTGTATGCATGAGTAGTGAGGCCATTGTGGAGCAGCAACCGGCGGCCGCTGCCCCCACCAGCGCGGAGGAGATCGCCGCGCAGCTCAGGAAACGCCCCCGCGTCGGGGAATCCGTCATCGAGGGGATCCTCTTCGCCGCCGGCGTCATCTCGATTCTCACCACCATCGGCATCGTTTTTGTCCTGATCCGCGATGCCATCGACTTCTTNCTGTTGCCCGAAGTCACNATCACCGAATTTCTGACCANCACNACCTGGCTGCCCCANANNGGCGAGTTCGGCATCTGGCCNNTNCTGACGGCCACCCTGATGGTCAGCTTCATCGCCATGCTGGTCGGGGTNCCGCTGGGCTTCTTCACGGCCATCTACCTGAGCGAATACGCGTCGCCNCGCTTCCGCGCGACGCTGAAACCCATCCTGGAAATTCTGGCCGGGATCCCCACCGTGGTGCTCGGCTATTTCGCNCTGACGTTTGTCACGCCCTTCCTGCGATCCATCTTCGGCGACGAGGTGGTGAAGATCTACAACGTGGCCTCGGCCGGCATTGTCGTCGGCATCCTGACNGTGCCGTTGATCGCCAGCCTGAGCGAGGACGCGCTCCACGCCGTGCCCGATTCGCTGCGCCAGGCGAGCTANGGCCTGGGCGCGACGCGCATGGAGACCAGCCTGAAGGTCGTGGCCCCGGCGGCGCTGTCGGGCATNTCGGCCGCCATCGTCGTGGCCGCCTCGCGCGCCGTCGGCGAGACGATGATCGTCGCCCTGGCCGCCGGCGCCGGGCCTAACTTCACCTTCAACCCNTTCCAGTCGGCCGAGACGATGACCGGCTACATGGTNCGNATCAGCGGCGGCGACATCAGCTACGGCTCTATCGACTACCAGAGCATCTTCGCCGTCGGCCTGGTCGTCTTCATCCTGACCCTCATCCTCAACATCGTCAGCCAGCGCATCGTNAAGCGCTTCCGCGAGGTGTACGAATGATCGGCAAGGAGTACATCGCCGACCGCGTGCGGGCCGACCTGTACCCCGAGGGCGAGGAGGCGCAGCGGAGCATCCACAAGCGGCGGCGCATGGGCCGCGTCTGGCGCGGGGTCTTNCTCGGCTCCACCATCGCCGCCATCGTCATCCTNTCCATCCTGCTGGTCAAGATCCTCAACGACACGATGGGCCTCGTGGCCGAGGAGAGCAAGGTGCCCGAGCGCGAGCTGTTGCTGGCCCACGGCGAGAGCCAGCTGCTGGGCGCGCCCAACATCGTCCTGACCAGCGAAGATGACCGCGCTCTGGCCGCGGGCGTGGCCGGCGACCCGAACGGCCTCGGCTTCATCCCCTGGAGCGCCTACCAGTCCCAGCCGAGCGGCCTGCGAACCGTGGCCGTCGACGGGCAGTTGCCCACGGCCGATTCCGTGGCCGCCGGCGAGTACCCGCTGGCGCGGCCGCTCTATCTCTANACNTCGAGCCGCGAGCTGNACGACAAGCCCCAGGTGGCNGCNTTCGTGCTCTACTATNTGCAACATCTGGAAGAGGTCGTGGCCGAGGGCGGCTACTTCATGGCCGGCGAGGAGCAGCTGGCCGNGCAGACGGCGGCCATCCTGGCCGAGCTGGAGCTGGACGCGCTGCCGGCCGTCAACCCGGCCGATTACGAGGGCGANATCGCCNTCAGCGGCAGCACCACCGTNTTNCCGATCACCCAGGCCGTGGCCGACCGCTTCGTCGCCGACGGCTTCCGCGGCNCNATCACCGTCGATCCGGTGGGCACGACGGCCGGCTTCCAGGCCTTCTGCNTCGACAACGACCGCGGCATCGACATCATCAACGCCAGCCGCGCGGCGCTGGCNACCGANTNCAGCGCCTGCCGGTCGAACCTGCGCCGCCTGTCGGAATTCGTCGTCGCCCAGGACGCGCTGAGCGTCGTCGTCAACAGCGCCAACACCTTCATCGAGGATGTCGACGGCGACCAGCTGGCCGCGCTCTTCACCACCGCCGCCGCCTGGAACGAGATCGACGGCGACTGGCCGGCGCAGACCATCAACCGCTACATCCCCACCGCCGGCAGCGGCACGATGGACTTTTTCGTCGAGGAAGCGCTGGCCTTCGAATCGCTGGACGACCTCGATTACGACTCCCTGGTGTGGATGTACGCCGGCAACGTGTCGCGCGGTCGCTGCCGCGCCGTCGAGAGGGAGCAGCTCTTCTTCGAGGGCAAGCTGGTCTGCGAGGACCCGGCCGTCTTCGCCGAGGTGTGCGCCTCGGACACGCCGGCCACGGCCTGCTCGCTGGACGCCCGNGGCAAGCAGGACCTCATCCAGCTCATCCGCGCCGACGTCGTCAACCCGCAGGTGAAAGCCACCTGGAACGCCATCGANTCCCTCCTCAANCGCGANGAGATCGTCGCCGAAGCCGCCCANCGCTTCCCCAACGCCGACGTNTACTTCAANTCGTGGCTGCGNTGGGATTTCATCACCAGNCCGCAATCGAGCTACCCGGAAATCGCNGGCATCCGCACGGCCATCCTGGGCACGCTGTGGGTGGTCGGCATCGCCGTGCTGTTCGGCTTCCCGCTGGGCGTGGCCGCGGCCATCTATCTGGAGGAGTACGCCGACAAGCGCAACCGCCTGACCGGGATCATCCAGACCAACATCAACAACCTGGCCGGCGTGCCGTCGATCATCTACGGCTTGCTGGGGCTGGCCGTGTTCGTGCGCGCNCNGGAGCCNATCACCAGCGGCGCGTTCTTCGGCGTGGTGGAGGCCGGCACCACGGCCAACGGCCGCACCATCCTGTCCGCCGGGCTGACGTTGGGGCTGCTGGGCCTGCCGGTGATCATCATCAGCGCCCAGGAAGCCATCCGCGCCGTGCCCAGCTCGCTGCGCCAGGCCAGCTACGGCCTGGGAGCCACGCGCTGGCAGACGGTGCGCCACCACGTGCTGCCCAATGCCATCGGCGGCATCCTGACCGGCGTCATCCTGTCCATGTCGCGCATCATTGGCGAGACGGCCCCGCTCGTCGTCGTCGGCGCGTCGACCTACATCACCGCCGATCCGACCGGGCCGTTCTCCAAGTTCACGACCCTGCCGTCGCAGATCTACCAGTGGACCGCGCGGCCGCAGGACACCTATCGCGACATCGCCGCGGCCACCATCGTGGTGTTGTTGCTGCTGCTCCTGTTGCTCAACGCCACCGCCATCTATCTCCGCGACCGCTATAGCAAGCGGCTGGGCTAAGGAGCGCATTCGATCGATGAGTGTTATGAATCCATCAACTGATAACGGCCGCGGCGACTACGCCGTGGAGGCCCGTGACCTGAATATCTATTACGGCAGCTTCCGCGCCGTGAAGAATATCAATTTGCAGTTTAACCCGCGGCAGATCACCGCCCTCATCGGGCCGTCGGGCTGCGGCAAGAGCACCGTCCTGCGCGCCTTCAACCGCATGAACGACCTTATCCCGTCGGCCCGCGCCGAGGGCGAGGTGCTGTTCCACGGCAAGAACATCTACGACGCCGACGTGGACCCGGTCGAGGTGCGCCGCCGCGTGGGCATGGTCTTCCAGAAGCCGAACCCGTTCCCGAAGAGCATCTACGAGAACGTGGCCTGGGGCGCGCGCATCAACGGCTTCAAGGTCAGCAAGGCCGACATGGACGCGCTGGGGGAGCAAGCGCTGCGCGACGCGGCCGTATGGGACGAGGTGAAGGACAAGCTCGACCAGAGCGGCCTGTCGCTGTCCGGCGGTCAGCAGCAGCGGCTGTGCATCGCCCGCACTATCGCCATCCGGCCGGAGATCATCCTGATGGACGAGCCGGCGTCGGCCCTGGACCCCATCTCGACGCTGCGCATCGAGGAGCTGATCCAGGAACTCAAGAAGAACTACACCA
>JAACJX010000441.1 GCA_014237545.1 Ardenticatenia bacterium
GGCCGACGCCAGCGCGGCCACGCCGGCGGTCAGGCTGACGGCGGCGTTGAGGACGTAGTCGATGAGCAGCGCCGCGGCGGCGATCAGCCCCGGCAGCTCGCCCAGGTTCTCGCGCGCCACCGTGTAGGAGCCGCCGCCGGACGGGTAGGCGGCGATGGTCTGGCGATAGGACAGCGTGAGCAGGACCAGTAGGCCGCTGATGACGAGGGCCAGGTCGATAGAGCGGGCCAGCCCGGCCGCCCCGGCAATGGCCAGGCCGAGAAAGATCTCCTGATTGGCGTAGGCGACTGAAGCCAGCGCGTCGGGCGACAGGGAAGCTAGCGCCCGGCGCTTGTCGAGGCGCAACTCGCCGGATTGTTCCGTGGGCAGGGGGGAGCCGATGAGCAGATGGCGAAGGTGGCTTAACATAACGACGATTTCCGCGGCCGTGGTGGTTGGGAATCGCTGTCTACCTGATCGATGATAGGCCGATTTGCCGGAATGGCAAGTGGGTGAAATCGATGATTGCCCTATGAGATGACGTGGGCTTTCGCGGGGGGAAGGAGGCAGGCAACCGGGTCTGTTACGCGCCCGGGCGCGGCCGATTGAACGCCTAGACCTCACATTTGGGCGNCGATACTGCTTGTTCAACTGAGGTGTTCCTGGCCCCCTTATCGGGTCTTTCTGCCCGGTAAGAGCTAGCGTTTTACACGACTGACCGCGACCGTTTGTGTAAATATTCCCAATGTTGACAGGCCTCCGGCTATCATTATCATGTAACCGTACTTACCCTTTCCCTGATGCTCGACCCCGAGCAACTTGCTCAACGGAACCATTGGAACAACAACTGAAAAAACGGTGTAGCGCCAACCCAGGAGGACCTATTCGAAGACGTTATCCGACGCCCCTCTCGCCCGCTGCCATTTTTCCGCAATACTGCCAATTCCAGACAGGAGAAAATCAATGAAAAAGGTACATGCTCTTTTGCTAGTGGCGATCTTCGCCGTCGTGACCGCGATGGTGCCGGCCGTCTTTGCCGCCGGCAAATCGTGCGACACGCGGGTCAACAACAATCACAATAAACTTCTCGAATGCGTGACACTCGAAGGGGTGCGCGAGCACCAGGCGGCGTTGCAGGCCATCGCCGACGCCAACGGCGGGACNCGCGCATCCGGCACGCCGGGCTATGATGCCAGCGTGCAATATGTGGCTGAGACGATGGCCGCGGCCGGGTATGAAGTAACCCTGAACGCCTTCCCGTTCGTTTACATTGCACCGGCCAGCCTGCGGCAACTCTCGCCCATTACTGGCATATACGAAACAGGCTCGTTCACCGGCACGGGCTACGGAACCGTCACCGCATCTGTCACCGCTGTCGACCTCATGCTTGGGCCGGGGAACACAAGTAGCAGCGGCTGCGAACCAGCAGACTTCGCCGGGTTCCCGGCCGGCAATATCGCCCTGATTCAGCGCGGAACGTGTTCCTTCGCGATTAAAGCCATAAATGCCGAGGCGGCTGGCGCGGCGGCCGTGGTCATCTTCAACCAGGGGAATGACGCTACACGCATGGATTTAATCATTGGAACCCTGGGCGGGGCCAATGTCGTCGGCATCCCCGTGGTCGGCGCGTCATACGCCGACGGCGTTACCCTGTCGCAACCCGGATCGACGGCCTACGTCAATGTCGACCCGCCACAAGATGTCACCGTGTACAACGTCCTGGCCGAAACGCGCGGCGGCAATCCGAACAACGTCGTCATGGCCGGCGGTCATCTCGACTCGGTGGCCCGCGGGCCGGGCATAAACGACAACGGCAGCGGCACGGCTGCGCTGTTGGAAACGGCCGAGCAGATGGCGAAGGTCAAGCCGCGCAACAAGGTGCGCTTCGCGTTTTGGGGCGCGGAGGAAGCCGGACTGGTTGGCTCTACTGCCTATGTCAACGGCCTGACCCAGGATGAGAAAGACCGGATCGCCCTCTACCTCAACTTCGACATGATCGGCTCGCCCAACCACGTCTTTTTCATCTACGACGGCGATAACTCCGACGGCGTCGGCGCCGGTCCCGGCCCGGCCGGTTCGGCCCAGATCGAGCAGACCTTCGAGCGCTACTTCAACATGGTCGGCGAGCCGTTCAAGGGCACGGACTTCAGCGGCCGGTCAGACTACGGCCCGTTCATCGCCAACGGTATCCCGTCGGGCGGCCTGTTCACCGGCGCGGAGGGCATCAAGAGCCCGCAAGAGGCGGCTATCTGGGGCGGCACGGCCGGCCAGCAGTACGACCCCTGCTACCACCTGGCCTGCGATACTTATGCCAACAATAACGACCACGCACTGGACGTGAACTCCGACGCCGTGGCCTATGCCACCCTGAAGTACGCCATGAGCACGTCGGACATCAACGGCCTGCGCGGCAAGGGCAACTTCGAGCCGCCGGCGTATGACAACCATCACGAGGAGGCGACTGAGTAGCAGTCCGGTTAAAATGACACGCTAAGATGTCAAAGCCCGCGGCCTCCCATTTATATGAGGGTCGCGGGCTTTCTATTTTTGGATCAGTATGTCCGATAGTTCATCCAGAACCTGCCCGACACCCGCAAGCCATGCGGTCGCGGCTCCCGAAGGCACGGCGGCCAACCGGTCGAGCATGGCTTCGTATTCGGCCGGGTCGAGAACGGGGCAGGGTGGTTGCCCTCNGGCCGCGGCGGCAAGCTTCTCGAGTTGGGCGCGCGACTCGAGCCAGGTGTAGGGCTGGGGAAGAGCCAGGGCGCACAACCCGGCGCACAGGCCCGACTGCCCACCGGCCAGGGCCAGCTCGGCCNCCGCCGCCAGCCACGGCGAACCGAGATCGTAGAGGTCGGTGTGGGTGGCCAGGCCGAGGGCTTCGGCNAGTCGGGCGGCNGCGGCGTCCAGTTCGCCCAGCGCGATCTCGGCGCGGGCCAGCCAGATAAGCGCGTTGACCTCATTCCACTGGTTCCACGGGAAGGCGCGCGACATCTCCAGGTAGCGGCCCAGCCGCTCCTGCGCCGTTGGCGCATCCCCGGCGACGAGGGCCAGGCTGCCGAAGCCGAACTCNACGTAGGAACGGCCCATNGGGTCGTCCATCCGGTCGAACAGGGGGATCGACTGGTTGAAATAATCGGCTGCTGTCTGGACGTCGCCCATGACGCGGTGAATCTCGCCCAGGTTCCAGACGCACCAGGCCTCATTCGGGAGGTTNTCGGCCAGCCGCGCCGCGGCGATGCCCTCNTGGCGCAGTCGCACAGNGTGCTCGATTGAGCTGTAGCGCAACGCGTAAGTCCCCAGCCAGTTGATGCCAACCGCCACCAGGTGCCGGTCGCCGTCTGCGCGTGACCGGTCGACGAGGTTTTGATAGACTGCCAGCGCCCCGTCGGGCAAGCCTAAACGTATGAATACGGCGACGCGCGGTACGCTGAGTTGCCATAAACCTCGCGGGTCATCGACTGATTCCAGTAACGTGTAAATCCGGTCATATAAAGCCAATCGCTCATCAAGCGGCGTGTCGCCGCCGGGCAAATTGACCAGGGTGGTGAGCGACAGGGCTTGATACATCGTATTACCGGCTTGTTCAAATTCGGCCGCAGCCTGTCGCAATTGCGCTTGGGCCGCGACGGTATCGGCCGGTTCGCACCCGGAGGCGGTCAATAGTTCGGCCAGATGGTAACGCGTGAAGGGCAACAGCCAGGAATCTTCCACCTCATAGCGGGCCACAAGCCCGCTCAGAATACCCAAGCCCGCACGCCGGTCAATGTGTATGCCGAACTCCAGAGCCAGGGGTGCGTACCAAAAGCCCAGCGCGCCGGCCGGATCGGGTAGCGTCTGAACCCGCTGCCACACCTCGAACAGTTCAGGGTCGGTAATCCAGATTTCGGTGGTCATCGTCGCACGGATGACGCGCAGGGTGAGCCAGTCCACGCACTCCCGGCGGGCCGCGCTATTAGCCAGTGTCCAATCCAGCAGATTTCTAAACGCCTGGATCTGGGCCCGGATCCTGGCATAGAAGAACGCCGGCAGCGCCATCTTCCCCACGAGCAGGTCGAGCGCCTCGTGGCGGACGCACCACTCCCAGGCGGCACGCACGTTGTCGAAGTCGGCAGCCACGGCCAGACTCGCGGCGCGCTGCTCCGGGCTGCAGAGCCGTGGCCGCAGCCCGTCGAGGGCGCCGGCGAAGTAGCGGGCGTGGCGCTCCTGGGCGGCGTCGCTCCCCGCGCCCAGCTTTTCGGCGGCATACTGGCGGATCAACTCGTGGATGTGGAAGCGGGCGTTCTCGTCCCGGCTAAGCCACGACTTCTGGATCAGTTCCAGCAGCAGGTGTAGATGCGCGGTGGTGGAACCGGGCGGCAGCGCGGCCACGATTTCGGCCGCTTCCTGCGTGAAGCCGCCCCGGAAGACGGACAGGCAGGGCAGGACCGCTTGCTCGCGCTCGCTCAGCAGCCGGTAGCTGGCGTCGAAGACGGCGCGGATGTTGCGCTGGCGTTCGGGAATGTCGGCCATGTCCGTGGCGAGGATGTCCAGCCCTCGATCGATTTCGGCGGTGATGGTGGCCAGCGAGACGCCTTCCAGCCAGGCGGCGGCCATCTCAATGGCCAGCGGCAGCCCGCCCAGCCGCCGGCATATGCCCGCCACGTCGCGAACGTTACTGCCGGTGAGGTGGAAATCGGGCCGGACGCGCCGGGCGGCTTGGTCAAAGAGCTGGATGGCATCATACCCCCTCAGCGCGTCAGGGTCTGTCTCGTCGAGGAGCGACTCGGCCGGCACGGCCATCCCGCCCAGAGCCAGCAAATGCTCACCCGCCAGATTGAGACGGGCGCGCGAGGTCACCAGCAGGGCCACCCCCGGGGCCTCGCGCAGAAGCCGGGCCGGGAACTCAACGCCGTCGGGCAGCAGATGGTCGACGTTGTCGAGAATCAGCAACAGCCGCCGCCGGACCAGATAGCTGACCAGCAAATCCATTGGCGAGCGGCGCTCATCGTTTTGGTCGAAGGAATAGTGAAGGGCATTGGCCACGGTCAG
>JAACJX010000234.1 GCA_014237545.1 Ardenticatenia bacterium
AGCCAACAAGCCTATCGCTAGCCGTAAAGAGACCCAGGCGAAACCTTTTCGTTCGCGGCTGGCCTGCCCGTTTGCAGGCTGAGTGATGGCTGACACTTTCTCAAGGTGCCAACCCCTGCTTTAAAAACCGCTTGAGCAACAGAAAGGAAAAGTGGAACCATGAGCAAGCGAGTTCTCTTGTTTGCGATTGTTTTGATTTTGGCCATGGGCGTGATGTCGGCCGCGGCGCAGGACACCACGACGGTTGACTTGATCCCGGCCGGGCAGAGCGTGGAATTGAGTACCCCCTATGAGGCCATGCACTGGCCCGAAGTGTGGGACTTGACCAAGGGAGACCTCATCCTCTCCTATACTATCGACATGAACAACGTCCGCCAGCCGGGCACGTGCAGCACCTATAACCGCACCACGTTGTTTGCCGANGTCGGCGTGCGTGGTGAAGGNGCCGGCGACTTCAANCCCGGCACCGCCTGGGANACCTACCAGGGNAGNTGCGGCGGCTATATGGTATCGGANGATGACACCTGGAACGACGTCGGCGACGGCAAAACCGAGCAGTGCAACCCCGACCCGGATTCGATCCAGGATCTGGACGACAANCATTCCCTTTCGGCCTCGCCCAATCGCGGCGAGCGCGACTACGACGTACTGCGCAGCAACCCGGACGTGGTCGGCCCGACCCGGATCGACCCGCTGAACCCCGCCAATACCATCGGCGCGTATGGCAGTTGGAACAACGAGGGCATCTGGTGGGACCGCGACGGGGTCGATCCGTGGCAGTCAGATAAATACGCCAANACCGAAGGTCTCTACGACATCGTCCTCACCTTCCACGCCATCGACCTAAACGGCAACGGCGACAAGACGGATGACGGTCTGGGCGTGGTATTCGCCACGATCAACGGCGAAACCCAGAACTTCTATGCCGACCCGGCCAACTGGGACGGAACGCCCGAATACATGGATGTCGGCCTCAGCTTCAAGGGTGACATGGAGCACATGCAGGTCTTTGCCGGCGTGTGGGGACCCAATAGCGAGNNCTGGGCCATCGGCCCATACGGCCTAACCTACTTCGACTATGGATCCGTCACGCTGAGCAACATGAAGGCCACGGGCGTGCTGGGCACGTCCGACCCGCTGGTGCCCGCCTTCACCGCCACGCAGTTGGCCGGCAATGAGGTGCAGTTCGACGCCTCGGCCAGCCACGGCGGCATGGGGCCGTACAGCTATCACTGGGACTGGAACAACGACGGAACCACCGACGAAGTCACCTCGTCGCCGGTTATCAACCACACCTTCGCCGCACCGGGCGATTACATGGTGAGGCTGATCGTCGTGCCTTTCCGCTGCNTGCCGCAGGAAGTGGTCAAGAGCGTAGCCGTTGAGCCGCCCAAGGCCAACCTGGCCATCGCCAAGAGCGGCCCGGTCTGGGCTTCGGTCGGCGACTCGGTCACCTACGCCTACGATGTGACCAACGCCGGTCCGGCCAGCGCCGCNCCGGCCCTCAGCGATGACAAGTGCGCCGCGCCGGCCTACGTCGGCGGCGACGCGNATACCAACGGCCTGGTCGATCCCGGCGAAACCTGGCAATTCACCTGCACCTANACCCCGGCCAACACGCCCTACCTGACGCTGACCAACACGGCCACGGTGATGCCCGTCGGCGTCGAGGACAGCGACCTCAGCGACAACACCGACACCTATACGCTGGTCTGGTCGGTGCTGCGCAAGGACGTGCTGCTCTACTGGCAGGGCCACAACGTCGGCTACAGCGACCCGGACACCGAGTTCACCTTCGAAATGTATAAGGGCGATGTGTTGCTGGGCACGTTCACCATCAAAGAAACCGCACCGGTCTACCTGTGGCTGAGCGAAGGGCAGTACATCTTCAAAGAAGTGAACCTCCCCGCCGGCTACACGCCCGCCCGCGAGCAGTGGTCGTGGACGGTCGCGGCCGGCGGCCGCATGGACATGAGCTTCGAGAANCTCATCCGCTTCGACCTGGCCGTGGAGAAGAGTGGCCCGACGGCCTGCGTGGCCCCCGACAGCACGATTACCTATAGCTACAAGGTGACCAACACCGGCCCGGCGGCCGTGACGCCCGTGTTGTGGGATGACAAGGCCGGCGCGCCGGTCTACGTCTCCGGCGACANGAACNGCGACGGCAAGATCCAGGCCGGCGAGGTGTGGCTCTACACGGCCGACTACCTGGTNCCCCAGGTGGCCGTGGGCACGACCCTCGTCAACACNGTGACGGTGAAGGACGCCGAGGACGACTACGGCGACGGCTGGAAGTTGGGTGGGGACACCGACCCGGCCAACAACACCGACACCTGGTCGACCTGCGTCTCCTGGTACGGCTTCACCCCCGGCTACTGGAAGAACCACCCCAAGCAGTGGCCGAAGTTCTCGATCACGAACCACGACGCCGTGCTTGTGACTGTCAAAACGTCCACGCCCGTGACGGCGATATTCGACGTGCCGGACAGCTTGCTAAAGTGCAAGACGGCCGCCCGCACGGGCATTACCACCTGCTTCCTCGACCTGAACAAGGACGGTAAGAACGACACGCTGATCCAGGCNCTGGTCTACAANGGCGGCAACGATCTGGCCGGCAAGGCGCAGATTCTCTTGCGGGCGGCCACGGCGGCGCTGCTGAACGAGGCCGCGCTGGGCGATTACTATCTGCCCTATGGCTCGGTCGCCGAACTCATCGCCGCCATCAACGCGACGCTGGCCACCGAAGACCCGGCCCAGTACACGGCGATGGCCGCGTACCTTGACTACTGGAACAACGGCCTGCACNANTTCCCGTAGGCCGCGGATAGTCCGTCACACAAAAACCTGACAGGNCTNNNNAGGCCTGTCAGGTTTTTTTATCGCTNTTGCGCNNTGGNTGNAAGCGGGNCGCTTAGCCNGATTCGGTCGTNGGTATCGGTGTCTCTGTCGGCGGCTCTGGCGGGNTGGGGNTGTCCGTCGGCGCGGGTGTTTCCGTCGGCGTCGGCGTATCNGTCGGCGCGGGTGTTTCCGTCGGCGTCGGCGTATCGGTTGGCGTCGGCGTGTCCGTGGGTGTAGGCGACGCGGTGGGCGTCGCAGTCGGCGTGGGTGTCGGCCGCGGCTCATTGGCCAGAAGCGCCAGCATCTGCGCCTTCAGCGCATCGCGCGTCCCGGTGTACTCCGGNCGGTTGACGACGTTCTCCATCTGGTACGGATCAATTGTGAGGTCGTAGAGTTCCTTGTCCCCATTGGCGTACTCCGCGTACATGAAGCCCGGCACGCGGACGCCTCTGAACCGCTCGTAGGTCTTGCCCTTGTCGCGCTGCATGAACACCGCCTCGTGCCAGTAATCCGACGGCCTTTCCTTCAGGCCGACAAGGCTGCGGCCGTCGAATGTCCGCCCGGCGCGAACGCCGGCCACGTCGACGATGGTCGGCGCGAGGTCGATATTGGAAATCAGGCGGCTTTCTTCCCGGTTTTCGCCCAGCCCCGGCCAGCGGATCATGGTCGGCACCCGGCTGGATTCCTCATGCGGCAAGTGCTTGTAGATGTAACGGTGCGACCCCCAGGAGAAGCCGTTGTCGCCGGTGAAGATGACGACCGTATCGTCCAGTATGCCGCCGGCATGCAACTGATCGAGCAAGCGCTGGACGCCATCGTCGATCATCATCAACTCTCTCTGGCTGTTCTTGCGCTCCGCCCGCCAGGTTTTTTCGAGGCTCGCGTTCCATGCCAGCCGGCGGATCACTTCCGGCTTGTCGCTGACGTCCTCCTCGCCGTAATTGGGCGGGTCTGGGGGGATGTAGGGCTCGATGTTCACATAGCGGCCGGGGTTGGCTTTGTGATGAGGCGCGCTGAAAGACAGCAACAGGAAAAACGGGTTGCTGCCTTGCGCCTGGGTGGCGATGAATTTGGACGCGCTCTCCACTTGCTTGTCAACCGTGGAATTTCTCCGCTCCCAGGTATCCCAGCCGGGGGGCCGTTTGGTCTTCGGGTAGCCGATCAGATATTTGCCGATGAAGCCTGTCTTGTATCCACCGGCTTGCAACCAGATCGGCAGGGTGTTGTTTTCGTCCAGACCTTTCCAGCGTCCGTTGCCATTCACGCCGTGGTGATGGGAATATTGGCCGGTCAGCAGCGCGGCGCGCGATGGGCAGCAGCGGGCCTCGTTGGTAAACGTATTGGCGTAGGTCATCCAGTTGCCGTAGGGCCGGGCCATGAGGTTTCTCATGACCGGCATGCTGGCGACGTCCTGGTCGTCGGTCAGAAAGACCAGAACGTTCGGCCGCCGGCCGTCGGCCCTGACGGCACTCAATAGGCTCGAAAGCGTGGGCGAGATCGCGAGGGTGGCAACGGTCGCGGCCGTCGCCTGAATAAATCGTCGGCGAGATAGTTTCACGTGGTCCTCCCAGATGGCACTTGAACGACTATATGATACCACGCAAATGGCCCGCGCGGCTACGGCCTTTTGGCCTAATCAGAGTCCGACGTCTTCCTCATTCCGCCCCGCGCCGGCGCGTCGTTGGGGGCCGATATAGTCAAAAATACTGTTTGACAGAGGATTGCCAATTCGTTATATTATGGCTTGACTGGTGTGAGAGTTGCTCGGATGGGAAACGCGGCCGCCAGGGCTTATTCTGTGATAAGTCGGGGCGGCTTTTTTGTGCGAGCAGACCGCGACGCAGGTGGCGTCGATATTGTTGGACTGCACCAGCTTAGGAGTTTTGTTTGACTAAGGATTTGATGGATCAGGAAATGGCCGTGGCCGACGGCCTCGTTGTCAGCCTTGCGTACTCGTTACGTCTGGATGATGGTGAAGAGATCGACTCGGCAGCCGGTGACGACCCCCTCGTTTATCTGCACGGAGCCCAAAATATCATCCCCGGTTTGGAGCAGGCCCTGACCGGCCTGAAAGTTGGCGACGCTCGCTCGGTGAGCGTGAAGCCGGTCGACGGCTACGGCGATGTCGATCCGGATGCTTTTGAATTGGTGCCCTATGACGCTTTCCCGGCCGACGTCGACCTGGAAGAGGGCATGGGCTTACGCATGGTTGATAGCAGCACGGGCCAGCAGATGGATGCCTACATCTCGGAGCTGCGCGATGACGGCGCGCTCCTCGATCTGAACCATCCTCTTGCCGGAGAGACCCTGCATTTCAATGTTGAGATCGTTGGTTTACGCCGGGCGACAACGGATGAAATCGCCCACGGGCATGCCCACACAGCAGATCACACACACTAGTTTTATTTTTGGGGTTTGAAAAGGAAGATGAAAAAGCTTTACGTTGGTAACTTGCCGTTTGACACGGATGAAGAGCAGGTTCGCGAGTTGTTTTCCACCTACGGAGATGTCAAGTCGGTCGATATGATCAACGACCGCGAGACCGGCCGCTTNCGCGGTTTTTGCTTCGTGGCCATGGACAACTCGGAAGCGGACGCCGCCATCGCCGCCCTCAATGGGTATTCGATGAATGGCCGTCCGTTGAAAGTGAACGAAGCCAAGCCGCGCGAAGAGCGTCCGGCTGGCTCTGGCGGCGGTCGCGGCGGTTACGGTGGCGGCCGTCAGGATAATCGGGGCGGCGGCAGCCGCGGTGGTTACAACCAGAACCGCGGCAGCGATCGCGACCGCAATCGTTGGTAGTCGTTGATTTACTGAACTGTCAGACGGCGTAGACCATGCATCCGAGCGGTGGTTGTCGGGAAACCGGCAGCCACCGTTTTTATTTAATTACGAATTACGAATTCAGNCTTGCTGACCCACTGACCCAGGCNTTTTCATTTTTTGATGGACAGGACAAACGGGTAGGGGCNGAGGCAGCGGCGAAAGCATCTGNNTTTTNCACACCCAACTTCGCCCGCCGCTGCCNCGCCCTTCTGCGGCCGAGGGTCAGGCAACCGGCANGGGAGGCCGNCCGTTTCCCAGTTACGGCCGCTCCGGTTGCCTGACCCGTACGACCCACGATCAACGTTGATTACTCTACAATGTGACTACTGAAGACTCCTGCCTGCTGACATTCGTCATTGGCCTCGTAAGCTGGGGCCATTATAATCAGGCCAATCCAATCCCCAGGAGCATGGCCCGATGGCGATCATTATGGGACAGCTCCGGCCGGATGCGACGGCCGGAGAGGCTGAGGTTCTGAATCAGCTCAAGGAACTACCCGACAACTACATCATCTGGCCCGAGCTGGCCGTCTACGACAAGTACCCCGACTTTGTCGTGCTCGTCCCCGGCCGTGGTGTGGCGGTTCTCGAGGTCAAGGACTGGGTCGAGATCCCCAACGCCAACCCCGAGACCTTCACGGTTCGCACGCGCCAGGGCGAAGAGCGCCGGGAGCCCAACCCGGTCCGGGGCGTCCGCGAAAAGGCCTTCGCCATCACCCGCCGGCTCGAGACTGAACCGCGTCTGGTGCATGCGGACGGCCCTCACNCCGGCCGGAGTCGCGTGCCCTACGCCTACGCCGTCGTCTTTCCCAACCTGACCAATATGTTCCTCTGGCNACTCGGCCGAATCTTCGACGACAACCGNTGCGTGATCAGCCGCGACAGGCTGAGCGAGAGGAACCCGGCCCGCCTGCTCGATGAGCTCAATTGGCGTTTCCCGGCCGACTTCGCCAACGACGACTATGGCCTCATCCGCGGCGCGTTGTGGCCAGAGCTTCAAGTGACCGCCGGTAACCAGGTCGTCGGCGTGATGGACGCCATGCAGGAGCAGACGGCTAAGGAAGGCCTCTANGAAGTGGCCGNCGCGCCGGCCGAAGAGCTGCCCGAGCANGGCCGCCGNCTGGCNGTCAACCCCATCATCCNCCTGGTGCGGGGCGTGGCCGGCAGCGGCAAGACGCTGGTGCTGGCNCGCCGCGCGGCNTACCTGAGCGAGNTCNACCCCGACTGGAATGTGCTCGTCGTTACCTTCGGCAAGGCCCTGGCCCACAAGCTGCGCGGCCAGCTGGCGGACAACGCCCCGCGCGTCACAGTCACCCACTTTCACCAGCTATCCCGCGACCTGCTGGACGAGGANCTGGGCGATTGGGGCGCCGGCCCGGCCAGCGACGCCCGCGGGGCTATCGCCCACCTGCTGGCCGGCTCGCCCGACCTCGACCGCTTCGACCTCGATTTTTTGGCGGGCGAGATTCGCTGGCTGAAGGAGACGGGCATCGACGACCTGNATACCTANCTCGGCGCGGCCCGCGTCGGNCGCGGCCGGCCGCTGCTCGCCGCGGACCGCCGCTTTGTGTTCGACATCTACCAGCGCTACCAGCANAACCTGGCCTGGCGGCGGCGCTTCGATTGGGACGACGTCCCCCAGATGGTCAGCGAGGCCATCGATCACCACATGATCGCCGGCGGCCGCTACCAGGCTATCCTGGTCGATGAGGCCCAGGACTTCGCCCCTTCGTGGTTCGGCGTCTTGCGCCGGCTGCTCGATCCCACCACGGCGGTGATGTTCATGGCCGCCGACGGCGCGCAGCGCATCTATCGCCACCACTCGTGGCGCTCGCTGGGCCTGCAGGTCGTCGGCCGGACGCGCATCCTGCCGCATCCCTACCGCATGACCTACGAGATCGCCTGCGCCGCGGCCGAGCTGGTGCGCGGCAATCCGGCGCTGCTGGAATCGCTGCGCGGCGACGACGAAGAGCTGCCCCATGCCCGCCTCGACGCCCGCTGGATGCGCCATGGCGACCATCCCGAGTTGCGCTACTTCCCCGACCGGACGAAGGAGCTCAACTGGCTGGGCAAGCGGCTCGACGAGTTGCGGCAGCAGGGGTATGAGCCGGACGACATCGCCATCTTCCACCGCCGCCAAAAGGGGGTCGACGAGTATGCCGGCTACTTGATGGAGAAGCGCTGGCCGGTGCGGGTGCTGAAGAGCGAGTCGCCGGTGGAGAGCGAGGGCATTACCGTGGGCACGATGCACGCTGCCAAGGGGCTGGAGTTTCGGGCCGTGTTCGTGCCCCAGCTCCAGGTGCTGTTTGCGGACGGGAATGGGGCGCTNGCCGAGGAGCGCCGTGCCTCCGCGGCCGAGGAGACGCGCCTGCTCTACGTGGCCCTGACCCGCGCCCGCGAGCGCGTCTATCTGATGCATCAGGGACGTTTGCCAGAGCAACTGGGCTCCTGGGCCGGCTACCTCAAAGAGGCGTGGAGCAGACCTGTCCCGGCCGCTTGAACCTACCCGGCTGGATGAGCAAAAGATTTGAAAATTAAGAAGAGCTCCCTATTCTTGATTCCTGTTGCCCGTCGCTCCTCATCCCCNGGCCGCAATTCACAATACGCCAATTGGCGCATGAGTTCCGATCGCCACTATGCTATCGTATTGATACTTCAAACCCGGCGCAGGCCCCGCTCCACAATGTGCCCTCATCACCCTTGCGGATTAACAGCCGGAAGCGAAGCAAAATCCAGTGGATGAGGAGATAGCACCCATGAATAATAATCTGGTGAATGAGAAGGGCGTGGTCAACTTCCCCGACCCGCCGTTTGCGCGTATCCTGTTCAGCACGACCCGGTTTGCGTGGTTGTGGTTTATCATCCGGATGTATCTGGGTTATAA
>JAACJX010000679.1 GCA_014237545.1 Ardenticatenia bacterium
ATCCCTTTCTGGCTTAGCTCTTGCCGCAATGCCAGCCGGCTGCGGGGCCGGAAGGTTTCGCGCTGCTCCACCCAGTAGGCGGCGAACGCATCGTCGTCGATCAACTTCGCTTCGGTCAGGTCGTCTATTACGTTTTGAATGATCTCGCCATCGATCTGATGGCGGCGCAAATAGCGCGTGATTTCGGTCGAGCTGTAGGGCCGGCGGGCCAGTAAGCCCAACACGCGCTCACGGGCGCGGTGGACCTCATCTCGCTGGTCCAGCTTCTCCAGTTCGGCCTGGGAAATTTCCTGTCCCACTCTCAGACCGGCGGCAACCGTCATTGCCAGACCAAGAGCAAACGCGCCGTCAATGAACACGTTGACCCGGTCAGGGTTCTTCACTTGCGCCGTCAGAGCAGTTATCGTTCCCATCGTGTAAAAAACAAAAAGCCGTGGTTACAAGCCACGGCTAGCATTCAGGCGCTTCAGGTCTTGCGATCTGTTGTCAATAAAGCCCACCCGATTGCGGGGGGGAACCCATTTAGTGACGGTGTGCGACGGTGCGGTTACAGTAACCGATGCGGTTAGTGGTGAACACTATGTACTTGATAGGGCGCGCCGCTGGGGCAGGCCCGGTAAACGCTTCATCAAGTTTCCATATACAACCTGTCGACCATGGAGAGAAGCAAAACCACAACAGGCTGATTCCGTATCCACAGGTTGATCCATCCTAATCTACAACAGTTTTCCTGTACGCAATATCAATGCTAGACGCGACCAGCTAACTGGATTTTTCCTTATCGACTCTTATTGCCATTGGTATCCATTACGTTTGGTACCATATTTCTAGCAGTGGCAGTAAGCCGTCTGTATAATGTATTTTAATCGTTTGCCTCGCGGGCCCAATAGGGCGCGCCAAATAACGAATTCGCTCTCAGTGAGCTACGCCGCCGGCAAGCCTGCGGCCTGACGAATCTTTGTCTCTAATTCGAACAACATGGCCGGGTTCTCGGCCAGATAGGTCTTGGCGTTCTCGCGGCCCTGACCCAATAGTGTATCCCCATAGCGGATGAAGGCACCACGTTTATCGAGCATCTCATTATTGATAGCCAGGTCGAGGACGTCGCCGGTCTTGGAGATGCCCTCGTTGTACATGATGTCGAACTCGCATTCGGTGAAGGGCGGGGCGACCTTGTTCTTCTTGACCTTGACGCGGGTGCGGTTGCCGATGACGTCGTTGCCGGCCTTGATGGCCTGGATGCGGCGGATGTCCAGCCGGACGGAGGCGTAGAACTTCAGGGCGTTGCCGCCGGGCGTGGTCTCGGGGTTGCCGAACATGACGCCGATCTTCTCGCGCAGCTGGTTGGTGAAGATGACGACGGTGTTGGTCTGCTTGATGGCGCCGGAGAGCTTGCGCAAGGCCTGGGACATGAGCCGGGCCTGGAGACCGACATGGGTGTCGCCCATCTCGCCCTCGATCTCGGCCCGGGGGACGAGCGCGGCGACGGAGTCAATGACGACGACGTCCATGGTGCCGGAGCGGATGAGGGCGTCGGCGATCTCGAGGGCTTGCTCGCCGGTGTCGGGCTGGGAGACGTAGAGGTTGTCGATGTCGACGCCGCAGCGGGCGGCGTAGGTGGGGTCGAGGGCGTGCTCCATGTCGATGAAGGCGCAGATGCCGCCAAGCTTCTGGGCTTCGGCGACGATGTGCTGGCAGAGGGTGGTCTTGCCGGAGGACTCGGGGCCGTAGATCTCGACGATGCGGCCGCGCGGCACGCCGCCCACCCCCAACGCAATGTCAAGGGAAATGGAGCCAGTCGGGACGACCTGGATGTGCAGGTTGTGGCCTTCGCCGAGGCGCATGATAGTGCCTTCGCCGAACCGCTTGGTCAGGGAATCAATGGTCTTGTCAAGGGTGGCCAGGCGGCCGTCAAGGCTGTTGCTGCCGTTAGAGCGGGACATTAGGGTTACTCCTATGGAAAGAAAATCTGGTACACGGCGCTCAAATCGGCAGAGCGCGTGGGCAATATCAAAAGAATAGCACAGATGTTCTTAGGAGTCAAGACCGAGTTTNTATAATTGAACAATCGTTCAATGCTACTATTGAGGCTAAGTCGATGCCCTGGAGCGGGCGATCTTCCACAGGGCATGAAGCTCGCGGCCGCCCAACACCCAGGTGACCAGGATGTAAACCGCGCCACCCACAACGAGCCCGGCCANCAAGAAGGGGAGCGTGCTGGTGACCCANTGGCCGACNAGCCAGATCGCCAGGCTCATAACCAGCGCTCCGGCGGACGCACGCAAGAAGGACAGCAATAGCGGTCGCCCGCCCAGGCCATTCAAGTCGCGCCGGTTCAGCTCGAAAAGGACAGCCGCCAGCGCCGTGAAGCCGATGGCCGACGCCAGGGCCAGCCCGGCCACCCCCATGACTCGAACCAGCCACAGTGAGGTNAGTCCGGTGAGGATAAACCAGCCGATGTAGGCCAGCATCGGCACAAACGTATTGTGACGCGCATAGAAAAGCCGGGCCACGATTTCCAGCGTGGATTCGCTGACGATGCGGATGCTCAACATCGCCAGCACGACGTAGACCAGTTGTGTGGCTTCGGCGTCGAAGGCGCCGCCCTGGAATATCGTCTCGATAATAGGGCGGCCGAGGAGGACGGTAGCCGCGGCGGCGGGGATGGTCAGCGTCCAGATGATGGCCAGGGTGTTGCTGGCCGTTCGTTTCAACCCGTCGATGTCGCGCGCGTTATACAGCTCCGCCAGTGTGGGAAAGACCACAAGGGCGATGGCTGTGCCAAACAAGGTCTGCGGAAACTGCATCAGGCCATAGCCATAAAAGTAGCTAGAGGTAGAACCCGGCGGCAAGCCCGAGGCCAGACGGATGATGACGAGGTCGGCTACCTGAATGACGCCCAGCATCACGATTCGGGGGCCCATGAGTCGTATCAATTCGGCGATGCCGCGCATGCGCACCGCGAACTGCGGGCGGTAGCGTATTTGGTACCGCGCCAGAGCCGGCAGTTGAATCAGTACGAAGAGAATACCGCCGACGACCGTGCCCCAGGCCAGCCCCATGATCCCGGCCTCTGGGACGAAGAAGAACAGGCCGATGAAGTAGCCGACGTCGAGGGCCAGCGTGGCCAGCGCGGGCAGGATGAAGTGCTGGTGTGAATTGAGAATGCTGCTGAGCACGCCGCCAATGCCGAAGATGGTGGTCTGGATCAGGATGACGCGCATAATTTGCGCTGTCAATTGCTGTTGGGCGGCCGGAAAATCGGGCACCAGCACGTGCTGGGCAAGCCAGGGAGCAAAGATCGCGCCCACCGCCGATATGCCGCCCAGAAGCAGGATAACGAGGGTGAGGACGGTGTTGGCCAGCCGGGTGCTCTCGGCGCGACTCTCCTGCGTCAGGTATTGGCTGTAGATGGGGATGAATGCCGCGGCCAGCGAGCCTCCGGCAATGAGGACGAAGAAAACCTCGGGTAATTGATTGGCGGCCGTGAAGGCGTCGAATTCCGGCGACGTCCCAAAGGCCTGAGCAACGAGGCGCGAGCGAAACAGCCCGATGATCTTACCCAGCGCGAATAGACCAATAACGATGACCGACGACTGAAATAGGTGGCGAGCACGCTGCATAAGGGCAGGATTTTAACCCATTCACCTGATTGGGCTAGCTGGGCGAGAGAAGAGGCATCTCGAATATGCGATTATTCGGGAAGGTAAATTCTGGTAAAATAGCTATCCCGTATGCACTTCTATTTTATTCGACACGCCCAATCGGCGAACAACGATTTGTACACGCGAACGGGCAGTAGCCTCGGCCGCGCGGCCGNTCCGCCCCNGACGGNACTGGGCCNCCNGCNGGCGCGCGCGCTGGCCCGCTACCTGTCATCAGTCGGGNTCGAGCGGCCGCTGGAAGCGCCGCTTGTGGGGCAGTACGCCGCCCGGCACGACCGCCTTGGNTTTGGNCTGACCCACCTGTATTGCAGCCTCATGACGCGGGCTATTCAAACGGGCAGCTATGTGGCCGACGCCACCGGATTAGCCTTGACCGCCTGGCCGGAAATCCACGAGCGTGGGGGGCTCCATCTGTTGGACGAAGCCACAGGCGAGGACCTTGGCATTCCCGGGCCAGGCCGCGACTATTTCGAGCGAGAGTTTCCCNCNCTGGCGCTGCCCGAAGACCTGGGCGCGGTGGGTTGGTGGAACCGGCCACTTGAGCCGATTGCCGCCTCCTACGAGCGGGCCAGNAATGTATGGGCGCAACTGATCGAANGTCATGGTGATACCNACGATCGGGTTGCAATCATCAGCCACGCGGGATTCTTCCAATCACTGATAAAGACTCTGCTGTCTCCGGCGCGAGATGGGACGTCAATCGGCCAGGAACCCAACTATCTATGGTTTGGCGCAAGCAACGTATCGATCAGCCGGTTCGAACTCGATGGGGGCGAGATCGTCGTGCGCTACGTCAACCGCGTGGACTATTTACCGGATGAATTGATCTCCGGCTAGTCCGTTGGGTACTCTGCCGAAGGCAGAGCTACTGACAGCTTGCGGGCCGGTTACACGATCTTGAATCGAGCGGCGCGATTGGCCAGGTCAATTCCTTCCAGGGCCACGGTGAGAATGCTATCGAGAGGCAACGACGGCCGCCGGTAAACGTCAGTTTCCCACGCCAATTCGGGTATCAAGAGAACGTCACGGCCCGGCTTATTTTCTACTACGATGGCCTCGCCCTGCCAGCCTGGATGCTGTTGCAGGTAGACGAGCGTCCAGTGCTGGTTGGAGAATCGTTCGGCTGCGCGCACCGCGCCGGCAATCGAATCGGCCGCGCCGATTCGTACCGTCACTTCGGACGTGGTCAGAGGAGTGGCGCCCGCAAGTTGGGCGCGTAGCTGCTGATGGGCCAGCAAATCCATGTAGCGGCGCAGGGGGCTGGTCACTTGCACGTAGACATCCAGACCAAGCCCCGCGTGGCGGCCGGGGGCTGTTGACTGCCGGCNGCGTTGCANCAAGCGGCGTTGCGCCCACATGACCGACGGCGCCGCGCCGGTCAGATCTTGAGGCAGGCTAGGGTCTTCTAAAGGTGGCTCCTGCACGGTGTAACCAATAGCCAGCTCGTGGGCCATGGCATAGCGNCCCGTGGCTTCGCCAGCCATCAACATCGCCTCGCGCACTAACTCGCGGCTTTTTAGCGACGGCAACGGTCTGATGGTGACGGTGCCTTCGACGGTCGCCTTGATCTTGACTTCCGGCAGATCGATTTCGACAGCGCCGCCGGCCACCCGGCGCGTNCTATTGCGTCCCGTTATCTCCAGCAGTTCGCGATAAGGGCTTTCTTCCAGATGGTTCTCGGCACCTTCATAGGTTGTTCGGGTGGCCTGTATCCAACTGGGCACGATCTCGAGCAACTCAAAATCGCCGGTGGCGTCCGGACGCAAAGCCAAAGAGAGCGCCGGAGAGGTCGCCTGCAAGCCCAAGGCCAGTCTGTCAGTCAGGGTATCCGGCAGCATCCTGACAATCCCTTCCGGCAGGTAGAGGTTCGCCGCCCGAAACCGTGCCTCCAGGTCCGGCGGGCTATCTGGTTGCACCAAAGCCGCCACATCAGCCACGTGGACCCACAGGATGTTGCCGTCGAGGCTAATGGCGTCGTCGGGATCATTGCTACCCTCGTCGTCGATTGCCAGGGCCAGCAGGTGGGTCAGGTCGCGCCGCTTTTCATCGGGTAGCGGCTCCACCGGAAAGTCGGGTTGTTCGGTCGTTACGCCCATTCGGGATGGGTAGGGATTGTCCGATGGCCGCCAACGGCCGACACTTAGCAGCAGTTCGTGGGCCGATTCCGGCGTTTGCGCCTTTCCCAAACGCCGCAAGGTTCGACTGGTGTCGGCCCGCCCCAACGCCAGGGCGATCACGTCGCCAATGTACTTTTCATCCTCAACGNCGATTCGGCCGCCGGCCACACGCTCGACGAACTCGTGCCAATCGCTTTCTTCGGCGGCTTTCGCCTCCCGCGCCTCCAGGATTTCGGCGACTTTGGCCGGCGTCCGGACAATGATTTTGTCGGCCGAGGCCTCGAAATAGACGCCGTCGGCCACCAGTTGCCAGGCGGTCCAGGCCGAATCCGGGGTGAAATCGCCAAACGAAAGCTCGGCCAACTCGGCGAGCGTGGTTTCGCCGCCGTCCAGCAATTCCCAGGCCGTTTGTGGATCGCCGCTCGGCGCCTTAAGCTGGCGGGGGTGAGGGCTGGGGCCGGGATGGAGAAGCGTTACATCTTTGGGCCGAACGCTCACCCGCTCGCCATCGGCCAGNTCAATCGTCACTTTCTTGTCGATGATCTGGCGGACAATAGCCGGTTGGCTCCTGTACAGGACAAGACTGTCGACGTGGGCGCTCGGTTGTTGGCTCACCGGTTACTCTTAATCGCCATCGCCGCGGCCGGTGAAGTCATCCATCGACCGATTGATGCCAAAGAACTCGGCCAGGCGATCGAACAGGGGAATTGGCAAGAGCCGGCCAGGGTAGGTTATAAGAGCAAACGGCGGCATAACCAGGCGGTGCTTGTCTTTTTCAATGGCGTTGATAATTTTATTCACCGCGTCCTCCGGTTCCATGATGGGCAGCAGCCAGGGAACGCGTGTCTTTACCCCATTGAACATGCCGGTATTTATGTAGTAGGGAGCCACTAACGTGGTGCGAATGCCATGATGCCCCAACCGCTTTAGCTCGACCCGCAACGAATCATCGAAACCGATGGCGGCGAACTTGCTGGCGCTGTAATCGGTCATCCGCGGCACGCCAATTAGGCCGCCGGCCGAGGCAATCGTGACGATGTGTCCCCTATTTTTCTCGAGCATCGACGGCAGAAACGCGCGGGTGGTCCAGAAAAGCGACAGCGTATTGACCTTGAACGTCCTCTCAATGGCCTCATCTGATAGATCCAGGAGNGGCTTGCCAGAAACGATCCCGGCGTTATTAATGAGAATGTCCACCGGGCCTTGTTCGGCCAGTACCCTTGTGGCGGTTTCCTTGATCTCTTCGCGGTCGCTCAGGTCACACTGGTGATAGACCGCCGACCGGTAGCCCCAGCGGTCAAGCTGGTCATGCAAAGACTGAAGCCCGGAGAGGTTTAGGTCCCAAAGGATGACGTTGGCTCCCTTTGCGGCCATCTTCTGCGCCATCAGACGGCCGATTCCGCTCGCGCTTCCAGTGATCAACACGTTTTTGCCGTCAAAAGAGGTCATGCCTGCTCCATTTGGGATGAGATTGGATTGGTCTCTGGATTATAGACGGGGGCATGAGATCTTCAAGTAGGAAGCCTGTGCCTAGCCGAATTGGCCATCAGTATCGTGCCGGGCCGGCCTACTGTTGATCTGCGATTAACCAACCCTTTGCATATTGTTAACACTATCCAATTGACATCGTCATATCATTTCGGTCTAATCGCCCTTATGATGAAAACGCGCGAAATTATTACTGATTATCATATGCACTCAACCTTCAGCGTTGACGGCCAGGATACCATCGAGGCTATGTGCTGGCGGGCGCTATCGCTGGGCTTGAAGGAGATTGCCATCACCGAGCATGCCGAGTGGCATCCGCTCTGGCACGGCAATGAGCTCGAGATTGACGCTTACTTCGATGAGATTAACCGCCTGCGAGTCGAGTTCGCTCCCCGCGGGTTGACGCTCCTGAGCGGCGTTGAGTTGGGCAATCCACACGAGTTCCAGGCGCAGGCCAACGCGCTGGTAGGCAACCATCCATTTGACGTGCGCATCGCCTCGTTGCACTGGCTATATGGCAAGAATATCCACGACGCGGCCTGCTTTGCCGGTCGCGACCCGATGGATGTGTATGCCGACTACTTCAGCGCGCTGGGGCACATGGCGGCTGATTTCTCGGCGATCGACGTGGTGGCTCATTTCGATCGCATCCTGTGGCGCGGGGCGCTGCTGGGCGCCACTTTCCACCCTCAGCGTCTGGAGGGCGTCATCCGCGACGCGCTGGCGACAATCGCCTGGCGCGATCTGGCGCTGGAACTCAATACCAAGTTCCTGAGNCTGNCGCCGGGATGGCGGCCGGCNCTGACGACGATGCTGCGCTGGTTCCGCGAGGAAGGTGGCCAGCGGGTGGTGGTCAACTCTGATGCCCACCGGGTTGCTCAGATGGGGGTAAATATGGAATTGGCCCGGTCAGTTCTCAGCGAAGCCGAGCTGGAGCCGACGACGTTGCGGACTGCCACATTGTTCGCCTGACCAGGGGCAGATTTCAGGCGGCCGGACCGTTAAGTTAAATCCGGCCGCCTATCTTTGGCGTTTATTCGACCGTCACACTCTTGGCCAGATTGCGCGGCTGGTCGACATCCGCCCCGCGGCGAACGGCAATGTGGTAACTGAGCAATTGCAACGGCACGACATTGACGACCGGCGCGAGTAATGGTGGCGCTTCCGGCACGTAGATGACGTAATCGGCTTCCTGGCGGATCAACTCGTCCCCCTCCGTCGCCAGGGC
>JAACJX010000159.1 GCA_014237545.1 Ardenticatenia bacterium
CTTGACCTCGACGTTAACGGTGGGCGGCGCGATGGAGTCAATATAACGCTTGAACAACTCGAAGATCTTGTGCGGGTCCTGGTTGCCCACCAGCCGCGAGCTGAACTTCGCGCCCGCCTTGGCCGGGATGATGGTCTTTGGTCCGGGGCCAGCCCAACCGCTCCACATGCCGTTGATGTCCAGGGTGGGGCGGGCCGAGATGCGCTCACGAATGTTGTAGTTCTCGTCGCCCCACACGGCCGGCACGCCGGTGGACGCCTTGTACTGCGCCTCGGTCAGGTCGGTCTTGGCGATCATCTCCCGCTCTTCGGCCGTCAATGGTACGACGTCGTCATAAAACCCGGGCACGGCGACCGTATTATCGGGATTGAAGAGCTTGCCCATGATTTCGACCAACGCCAGGGCAGGATTGTGCGCCGCGCCGCCCCAAAGGCCGCTATGCAAGTCGTCGGAGGGGCCATGGACTTCGATCTCCATGTAGGTCATGCCGCGCAGGCTGTGGAGAATGGCGGGTTCGTCAATGCTTCGCATGGACGAATCGCTGATGACGCACACGTCGGCCCGCAGCAACTCCAGGTGTTCCTTGATGAAAGGGACGAGGTTGGGCGAGGAGATCTCCTCTTCGCCCTCGAGCAGGAATTTGACGTTGACCGGNGCGCTTCCCGCGGTCTTCAGATAGGATTCCAGCGCCTTGACATGGATGAACAGTTGTCCCTTGTCATCCGTTGCGCCACGGGCGTAGATCTTGCCGTCCTTCTCCACCGGTTCAAACGGGTCGGTGTGCCAGCCGTCCTCTACCAGGGCGGGCACGACATCGTAATGGCCGTAGACCAGCACCGTAGGTTTGTCCGGCCCTGCGCCCAGCCACTCGCCATAGACGACGGGGTGGCCGGCCGTTGGCATCACCCGCACGTTGTCGAGCCCTAGCTCGCGCATGTGGGTTTCCAGCCAGTCGGCCATACGGCGGATGTCGCCGGCGTGGGCCGGGTCGCCGCTCAGACTCGGGATGCGGAGCATCTCGTGAAGTTCGTGGCGAAATCGTTCCGCGTGATCGCGGGAGTACCTTCGCGCTGCATCACTCATTTCAGACATATGACTCCTCGGGAAAATTCGTCGCCTCGTGATTGACCAGTAGGAAATATAACAACGGAATAACAGCAAGGCGTGGTCAGTTGACGCGCATTACTGTCAAAGTTCGGTGCAAGACTTCCCACTTCCAGCCAGGATCCATACAACAGGTATCACGAATGAGCCGCCCGGATTTTGGGCGGCTGGAGAAACGTCGCTAACTATAGGCCAAGAAGTTGCTTCTTCTTGGCCTCGAATTCATCGGTCGTAAGGATGCCCATGTCGCGCAATTCGGCCAAACGCTTCAACTCATCGATATAGTCGGTCTGACTCGGAGTGGGCGCGGCCACCGGCTGGGGCGCGGCGTCGGCCGTTTCCGGTGCGGCGTCGGCTGCTTCAATCGCCGCCACTTCAGCGTCCGTCAGCTCCNGCGTTTCGATGTCCAATTCGTTGATAGCCGCTTCCAGTTGCGCTTCACTCAGGTCTTCGGGCTTTTGGCCGGTGTGGCTTTCTATACGTTGCGCGTCTTGCTGGCTCAACTTGATCGCGTTCGATGTGCCTTTCACGGCAATTGCAACCATGCCGCCGGCCAGCAACATGCGGCGGCGGCGCATGCGAATGCGGCGCCGTTGCATGCGCCGGACACTGCGCCGCGTGCTGCGGAGAGAGCTACGTCGTCTCATCAATGAACTCCTAAATAATTTGTAAATGAATTGCTCTTGTCGAACGATAAGGATCATAAAACCGATTCACACAATTGTGGATCGGTTGATTCGTAGCAAGGGATCCGCTATTCGATTTAGTGGTTGGTATCTGGCTCCTGAGTGTCAGTCACCCTGGGGGGCAGGCACTCGCGAGTACAATGTTAGGGTTGATGATTTACGCGAATTTTATTCGCCTGAATATATTTTGGACAAATCTTAGCGTTCCGTCAACACATCCGGAGTCTAATTCCCAACGGGCTGCTCTCTCGATCAGCGGCCGCCATTCTGCCTCGAGGTTGGCCAAAGCCCAGTGACAAGCAGCTGGCTTGCTCGTTACTGTGCTGGTTTCCCACGTAAATGCTGCCCGGCACATCGTCTGGACGACGTAAGTCAGGTATCCCGGGTGACTCTGCCGGATGGAGTCGGCCGCTTCCGGCGTTGCCCACCAAGAGCGCATCAGCTCGGCCACGGCGGCGNGCAATTCGTCGGGGCTCAGAGGGTCGATGAGCGCCTTCGCCGGCGGGCCGAACACGGTGATGCCATGCTCGCGCACAATGTGCCGTTGAATGATCCAATCGCTGTGGTGATGCTTGAGCCGCAATCGCTCGTCACGGCCGCGTTCGAGGTTGGGGTGGTTGGCATTGCGGGGATCGTAGCGGCGCAGGGCGCAAACGGGAATATATGCGCCTTCCAGGTCGGTCGCGAATGGCAACTGGCTGTGGGTCAGCGCCTGGTGTGCTCCGGCGAGCATGGCAACGGTGGCGTCCGGCAAAGGGTGACGCGTGGCCACGAGGAAGTCAACGTCGCTATGGTCGGGATCAAAATCGCCCAGGGCCAGCGAGCCATCGATGTAGAAGCCCACAAGCTGCCCGGCGAGAATATTCCTGGCCTGCTGGAGCAATTCATCCAGCAGGCGGTTTACGTCGCCGTATGATGTGGGTTGGATCATCGTTTACAGGAGCCGGATGATACCGGAATCCGGCTCCTGTAATGGGCTATTCTGATTTGGGTGTGTCGGGTTCGGCCGGCGCGAGTACCTCTTCCGGTACGCGACCGTAGAGATAAGCCAGTTCGGCCAGCCCCAGAGCCATGCCCGACGCGCGGGCGCTGAACATCTCGCGCGTGTAGCGCCACTGCCACCAACCGCCTTCCTTGCCGGGGTAGTTCATTCGCGCTTCGTTGCCCAGCACAAACAGGTCCTGCATGGGGATGATGGCCTGATTGGACACGGATGAGTATGCCAGGCGGATCAGGTCCCAGACGATGTCGCGGCCGGAAGAAACTGTATAGCGCCGGACGTGGTCGCGCTCGTCTTCAGTGGCGTTCAGATACCAGCCCAACGTGGTTTCGTTGTCGTGCGTGCCGGTGTAGACGACCGAGTTCTTGTCGTAGTTGTAGGGCAGGAAGCTGCTGTTGCGCTCGCCGCCGAAGGCGAACTGCAAGATACGCATGCCCGGAAAGCCAAATCGGTCGCGCAACGCTTCNACCTCTGGCGTGATCACGCCCAGGTCTTCGGCGATGATGGGCAGGTCGCCCANCCTGGCCTTCACGGCGTCGAAGAAGGCGGCATCGGGGCCTTTCACCCAACGGCCGATGACGGCTGTGGGCTCCGACGCCGGTATCTCCCAATACGCCTCGAAGCCGCGGAAGTGATCGATGCGCACGATGTCNNCCTGCACGAGNTTCATGTGGATGCGCCGGATCCACCAGCTGTAATTATCAGCGGCAATCGCCTCCCAGTTATAGAGCGGGTTGCCCCACCGNTGACCGGTGACGCTGAAGTAGTCCGGNGGCACGCCGGCNACAACCGACGGCGAGCCATCTTTCTTCAGGTAGAAGAGCTCGGGATGAGACCAGACGTCGGCGCTGTCATAGGCCACGAAGATGNGGATATCGCCGATGATCTTGATGCCATGACGGTTGGCGTACTCCTTTAATTCNAGCCATTGCTTGTAGAAGAGGAACTGCTGGAACTTGTGAATTTCAATCTCCGCCGCCAGTTCGGTAGACCACTGCTTCATCGCCTTGACCTGCCGTTTGGCGATCTGCTTGGGCCACGTGTTCCACACCCCACCGTCCTGGTCCTTGTGATACTCCTTGAGGGCCATGAAAAGGGCGTAGTCGTCAAGCCAGTAGGCCGTGTTCTGGCGAAAACGGTTGTAGGCTTCGCGCTGCATGTCGTCGCCCTGGGCCAGAAAATATTCATACGCCAGCCGCATGAGCGCGCGCTTGTATTCGATGACCGGCCCGAAGTCGACCATGCCGGCCGGGAAATCGGGCACGACCTCGACCGCTTCGGCCGGCAAGTAGCCATCGGCCACCAGCCGGTCGGGGCTGATCAGCAACGGGTTGCCGGCGAAGGCTGAAAATGATTGGTAGGGGGAATCGCCGTAGCCGGTAGGCCCCAGCGGCAATATTTGCCACAGGCTCTGTTTGGCGCTGACCAGGAAATCGATGAAAAGATACGCGCTATCACCCAGATCGCCGATGCCGTAACGGCTGGGCAGGCTGGTAGGGTGCAGCAGGACGCCCGCTGATCGTTCGAAACTCATGAATGGCTTCTCCTGTGCGATAGTAAATAGCAAGCCCCTGGGCACGGTGGTTGAATGCCCGAGACATGGGATCTTGTAATGCTCTTAAGTCGGCCGGGTCACGGTTGGCGCTGCATTCCTCACGGCCGCAAATTTTCCAGGCATGGAATCCGCTCGCGAACGTTGTCCGGGCGGTCGCCGGGGTTGTGAACCTGGACGAGAAAGGAGCTGCCCCGATGATCGGTATCGATCCCTTCCCACATGATAAGGCCGAACCCCTTCCCGTAATAGTACCGTTCGAACGGCTGACTTGCCGGCCGGCCCTTCACTTCATTATACGCCGCCAGGACGATCACGTCCCGTACTTTGATGCCGCGTCCGGGTCGACCTTCCACGTCGGGCAAGGTCAGGCTGTTGTGCATTGCCTCCAGCCGGACCCAGGTGATGTGCCGCCCCGACAGGTGAGAGTTCATCACGCAATTGCCCTTGCGCCGGCTCACAACCGTGACGCTGCGGCGATAGGTCTGGCCCACGGCCATAAACCGCGGAATCCAGGCCGTCCCATAGCGATCGCCGTCCATAAGTGTATAGAAATTGCCGGAGCCCGGCGAAGTATCCGTGCCGCGATAGATAAATCTGTCGTCAGCCCATAACTCCTCCCACTCGCTATTCTTGGTCTGATAGAACCGTTGGCCTTCAATTTGCGTCTGAACGCGCTGCTGGCCAATTTGCGTGCCGTTGGGCATTTCGAAGAAGTGCTTCATCTCATAGATGCGCCCGTCCCCTCGCACATAGGGCAACATGTCGAACTTGGTCGGCGATTCGACGGCGACGATGGAGGCGAAGAACGTGGAGCCGAAATACTCCCCACGCGGGTTGCGCATCCGCCAGCGGCTGATGTAGCGGCCGGGTTCGGACGGGGCGGTCATCTTGACCGCTACCTGCGCCACTTCCTGCGAGCGCACGTCGCCGACCTGAACCTGGGAAATNTCGCCCAACTCCGCGCCGCCCACGCGCACCAGACGATAGCCCTCGGTCCAGGGCGTGGAGCCNGTATTGCGGATGGCCCANATCTTTTCAAATGGCGCGTTCACCCGCACTTCCGTCCCGTCGGGATGGCTGATGTGGCTTTCCAATTGGGCGTCTTCCAGAGAGCTGGAGCCCGGCGTCGAGGAGACAGGAACGCGAATGTCGACATAGAGCAAATCNCCGAACAGCATGCCGTCGGGNTTCCTCGNCCGCCATATGCTGCGGTGNATGCCTGGCGCCAGTGGCGCGACGAGCGAAACNCTCACGTCGACTTCCTCGCCGGGCAGCGCGGCCGGCAGGCGGACGCTGTCCGGGCCATTCATGTGATTGTCGCCGGCGAAGGCCAGGGCAAAACCGGCTGACCACGAGGATGTTCCGGTGTTGCGAACGCGCCAGGTCTTCACGATTCGCTTTCCGGCAGGCACCACGTTACCGTCGGGATATGTTATGTCGGCCACGAACCGCGCGTTATCCGCGGCGCCGATCGCGACCACGTCAATTTCAGTGCGCAGAATTTCGCCGAAAAACTCACCCGTGGGTGATTTTAATTGCCAGGCTGAGCGGTGGCGGCCGGTAGTTTCCGGCGCTCTTAGCTCGACCGAAACATCGATCGTTTCATCTGGCTCGGTTGCCGGCAGCGGCACCGATTCTGGGCC
>JAACJX010000358.1 GCA_014237545.1 Ardenticatenia bacterium
ACCGAGCGCTTTGGCCCGGTGCGCAGCGTCAGGCCGGAGCTGGTGATGGAACTGGCCTTCGAGGCCATCCAGGAATCGAGCCGTCACAAGTCGGGCGTGGCCGTGCGCTTTCCGCGCATCCTGCGCTGGCGGCGGGATAAGAGTGTTGACGAGGCGGATTCGCTAAAAACGCTGAAGGAGATGATCGCCTGAGCGATCTACCGGGTATTTTGCGAGTTGCCAACAGATTGTGGCTCGATCCCGCGCTCCTGTAAGATAGCTTCTGGTATTTCATCCGATTCCGTTCCGATCGGCTCATTGGCTTTTTGGGTAGCCGTATTTCGTAGCTCTGTTGTCACAGTCACCAACCCATTCAATCCAGTCATCCAATCTTCGTATCGAACTGTGTCGCTGGTCCGGTTGTCGTTTTTGTAATAAGTTCGCTTGACATTGCTGAACAGGAGGAAGCGTCGATTGTCGTAACTGTAGAAAAGGACCACATCTCCGATTTCCACAAATTGTTTGTACTCACCACTGCTGTAGTGATAAAGGAATTTATCCCGGTTGACTAGCCGCCAAAAGCGCGCTTCTTCACCGTAGCCGGTCAGTAACCTATGCGGCCCAGAGACATTCAATACCTGTCCATCCACGGTGACCGTTTTGCCGTTTTCCAATTGGACGCCGGCCGGAAGCACCCACGGATACCCCCAGCGCCAGGCGGGATCAGAAGCCGTGGAGCACATCTCCGCGCGATTGGTGTTGGTGTTGTAATGGCAATACCAGTTCTCCGACGGCCATCCAAACGGGTTGGGACTGTACCAATAGGAACCAGAAATTCGAACCGTATCGCCATCTACCTGCCGATCGATGACACGGGTCCCATGCGTGCCGGGGTTCCAGTAACGGCCATCTATGTTTAGGTGTCCCTGGCCGTCCCAGCGTAGATTGAGGCCGACNTGAAGTGTGGCCGGCGGCTGCGCCGTGGCGGTTGGCGCAGGTATGTTAGCCAGGAGCGGGATGTACTGGATGGGGTAGGGGTGATTGGGAGGCGGATAATACGCGAGAAGCGCGCGATTATCGTCCGCCCACATGTCATCAATGTATATCCAGGCGAGCCCTCCCAGAAATAAAAAGATGAACAAAGAAAATGCAGCACTCCGGATATTGGGGTTCATACGACTCCTTCTACAAACCTGATTCGAGAGATAGGCAAATTACCACATCAGGATAGTCAACAACATAACGCCGCTTCAAGTGTAGAATATCACCTCTACCCCATGACAAACGCCACAATTGAAACAACCTCATCACGGAACTTCTGGTCATCTCTCGACTGAAATCTAAATTCGGCCGCAAACTACTCGTAGTGGTTTGGGCCATGCTATACTATCTCTCGCGGGCTCAACGGAGATCGAACCATGTCCTGTCCCCACTGCGGCACAACCAACCGGGACAGCGCAGCTTTCTGTCGGCAATGTGGCCACCTGCTGCGGGATGCCTGTCCGCGCTGCGCTGCCACCGCCGCCCCTGACGCCAACTTCTGCGACGCNTGTGGCTGCCCGCTTGGCCCCCGCGCCTGGACAGGCATAGTGGCCGGCAACCGACCGCCGGCCGCCGCCGGCCAACTGCCGCAACCCTCAGGGGCCAAACTCCNGGTCTCCCCTGCGCCCCCTCTGCCCAGCTCCCAGGCTCAGGATCCAGATCCATCCTTCCCCCTCGACCGCTTCATCCCTCGCGAGCTGCTTGGCAAGCTGACCGCCGCGCGCGGGACGACGGCCGAGCGCCGCGTCGTCACGATGCTTTTTTGCGACCTGAAAGGTTCCACCGCTTTCGCCGAACAGCTCGATCCGGAAGAGTGGACGGAGATCGTCAACGGCGCGTTCGAGCAGATGGTGCGGCCGGTCTACAAATATGAGGGCACGGTGGCCCGGCTCATGGGCGACGGACTACTGGCCTTCTTCGGCGCGCCTATCGCTCACGAGGACGACCCGCGCCGCGCCGTGCTGGCCGGGTTGGCCATCATCGACGGCATTCGCGCNTATCGCGCCNGTCTACTACCGGCCGCCGCCGAACTCGACGTCCGCGTCGGCATCAACACCGGCCTGGTNGTTGTCGGCGCGGTNGGGTCCGATCTACGGCTGGAGTACAGCGCTATCGGCGACGCCATCAACCTGGCGGCGCGNATGGAGCAAACGGCGGTTCCNGGGACAGTGCAGATCGCGGAGGACACCTATCGCCTCATCGCCGGGCAGTTCGAGGTGGAAATGTTGGGCGGCATCCCTGTAAAAGGCAAGGCCCAACCCGTCATGGCCTATCGNGTGTTGCGGCGCGCCGGCGGCTATTCGCCGCGGGCAGGCGCATCACTGCGGTCAGCGCTGGTCAACCGCCGCATGGCCTGGCAGGCGCTGGAAGAGGCGTTCGCCGCCCTCGGGGCGGGGCGCGGCGGTATCGTCTTTCTCACGGGTGACGCCGGCCTGGGCAAAACACGGCTCATAGACGAGGCCATCGAGCGGCTCTTGCCGCGACACGCGCCAGGCCGGCTCTATCAAGCCTCGGCTGTTTCCTACGAGACGACCCAGCCCTACGGACTCCTCAGCCGGCTTTTTCGGCAAGCGCTCGGCCTGATGCCCGGCGACCCGGCCACACTCGTCCGCGAGCGCGTGGCGGCCTTGGCCGGCGCCGAGGACGTCCCCATTCTGGAGGCCTTGTTTGGCGTCGCCCCGGCCGGCGATGGCCACGAGGCCGGCGACGACTTCGCGCGCCGTCTCGACGCCGTCCTGGCCGATTTCGCCGCCGAGCAGACGGCCGGCGGGCCGCTGGTCGTGGCTCTCGACGAGTTGCAATGGCTTGACGCCTCGTCGGCTGACCGGCTGGCCGCGCTGTTCCAGTTGACCGAGAGCGCGCCGATCCTGTTCTTGTGCGCTCTGCGCCGCGAGCGACGCTCCCCGGGCTGGGGCCTTATGGAGACGGCCGGCCGCGACCTGCCCCACCGCCTGTCCGAGATCGCGCTCCACCCCTTGAACGACAGCGAAAGCCGNATGATGCTGGCCGGGCTGCTCAACTCCGTCGAGTCGCGCGGCGCGGCCGAACTGCCCGACTCCCTGGCGATGGTCGTCCTGGANAAAGCCGAGGGCAACCCGNTNTTCCTCGAAGAAGTGGTGCGCCATCTGNTNGAGCGCGGCGTTTTGAGCCACGACGGCGNCGGGGGNTGGGCGNCCGGCGCGTGGGGCNACGTCCCGCTNCCCGACTCGCTCCAGGCCCTGCTGACGGCGCGCATCGACCGGCTNGATGAGCCGACTCGCCGCACCTTGCAGGCAGCTTCGGTCATCGGCCGNCACTTCGCCCGTTCCCCGCTGGCGGCGCTGGTCGACGATCCCGTGGCGCTCGACCGGCAACTGGTCGAGTTACAGCGCATGGAACTGATCCGCGAGGTGAACCGCATCCCGGAGCCGGAATATTCCTTCAGCCACTCGTTGGCCCAGGAGGCGGTGTATAACACCATTCTCCTGAA
>JAACJX010000155.1 GCA_014237545.1 Ardenticatenia bacterium
CTCGGCCGTGGCGTCGAGGCTGCTCACGGGCAACGGCTCATTCAACTCGATCTCGACCTCGACCAGTGGCCCGCGGGATTCCAGCTCCACCAGCGCTTCCCGGCCGTCCTGCATGACGAAGAACGTCCATTCCCCCTGGAAGATCTGCAGGTCGGCCACGCTCCATCCCTCGTCGTCGAAAACCTGGCGATAGAAATCGTGGATCGGCTCCAGCGGCCCTTCCATCACATATTCGGCCTCGGTTTCCAGCAGGTCGCCCATTACCACCTGACGATACTCAACCCGGCGCTTACCCTGGAAGCGGGGCTGGCCGGGAATCTCTTCCCGCGGCACGTCGAGATCGGGGACACTCAGGTCGGCGGTGGGCACGGCAGCCAGCGATGGTGCTGCGACCGAAATTGACGACCGCGGCTGCAGATCCACTGACAGGCGGCCGATAATAATCCCGGTCGCCAACAGCAGAAGCCCGAAGAGGGCCAGCGCGGCTATGGTCGTCAGCTTCATGCCCCGAGCTTTTTCCTTATTATCCCATTCAACATATTTAGGAAGCGATTTCCAGGTGTTCACACCGTCAGTGTCGCAGAGGACGATGAAACGAATGTGAAACAATGATTGGAAAGATTCTAATGGTCATTTCAGTAGTTCGCCACAAACGGCCGGTAGACTCCTGAATATAACAAACGACACCGGCGCGACGAACTCAGACAGCTGAATCACACCGACAGCAAATTGAGTTCGCAAGGCAATAGGGCCAATCGCGCCGGACATTCACAAAAGGAGAATGACATGGAAAGCATGACCATTATTCGGGCCTGGAAAGACAATGAGTATCGGAATACCCTGAGCGACGCCGAACTGGCGCTCCTCCCCGCCCACCCGGCCGGTTTGACCGAGCTGACCGATGGCGAGTTGGCCGACGTGGCCGGCGGTCGCAAGCGTCGCCGCCGTCGTCGCCGCAAGAACACCAGCCGCAGCCGCTCTCGTTCGCGCAGCCGCTCGTAACAGCCGGGCGAGGCAATCACAGGAATTTTCCTGGCTGATGTTTCGTGATCAATCACCAACCTAAACTGGACGCCGGCGCTGTGGACCATCATAGCGCCGGCTTTCGTATGTCCGGCTGGGGCGAGGCTCGCGCCCGGCGGACTATAATTCTTATGCGCCAACTACCGGGATTTCTAAACGCGACCACGCCGCTCATCGATGCGGCTCGTTTGCGCGCGCGCGATGGGATCGCCGACGTCTCCGCCGGTTCACACCTCGCGCCCCTGCCCGACCCGGTTCGCCTGGAAGAGATGCTCTTCGATGGCGCGCGCGACAAATTAGAGGCGATTGTAACGCCGACGCTGGCGCTGGAGATCAATGTCGCCCGCCTGCGCGGCGATCTGCGCGGCAAAACGGCCGAGGACCGCTACGCCAACTACGTCCATTTGTTACAATCGCCGCACTATTCGACCGCGCTATCGGCCGAATACCCGACCCTGTTCGATTTGGTCGCCAAGCGACTGGCCACCTGGGTTGAGGTCAGCCTGGAACTGGTCGGCCGGCTGGCGGCCGATTGGCCCGCCATCGTCGATGCCTTCTTCGATGGCAAGTCACCGGGCGCGCTGGTCGGGTTGCGTTTTCCGCAGCGTTCCACCAAGCGCGGCGGCCGAGCAGTCGTCTTGTTGAGCTTCGAATCCGGCCGCAAGCTGGTCTACAAACCCCGCTCCCTCGCGGTGGAAGCCCGCTTTCACGATCTGCTCGTCTGGCTCAATCACGTCGGGTTCGAGCCGCGTTTCCAGCCCGTCGGCCTGCTCGACCGCGACACTCACGGCTGGATGGCCTGGGTCGATCCGGCCGATTGCGCCACGCCGGCCGAGGTCGAGCGGTTCTACCGGCGGCAAGGAGCCTACCTGGCGTTGTTCTACGCGCTCGAAGCGACCGATTTGCACATGAGCAACGTCATCGCCGCCGGCGAACACCCGGCGCTCATCGACCTAGAAACCCTTTTCCACCCGCGAGATGCCGCGCCCGATTGGCCCGCGCTCGATCTGGCGCTGGATGACATGCGTTATTATTCGGTATTGCGTCCTGGCTTGCTGCCNGAACCGGAAACNGCCGACGNNGGCGACCCCNATCGCCTNGACCTGAGCGGATTGGCGGGCGCGGGCGGNCAGCGAACCCCCTATGCCGTGCCGACCTGGCGCGACAAAGGCACCGACGCCATGCGCCTGGAAGCCGAGCGGCGAACGATCAGCGGCAGCAAGAATCTGCCGTCACTCGGCGGCCGGCCGGTCGATGTGTTCGCCTATCTGGCGGACATCGAGGCCGGTTTCACCGACACCTATCGCCTCCTGGCCCAACATCAGGATGAATTGCTGGCCCGCGGCGGCCTGCTCGACCGTTTCGCCGGCGTGGAGATTCGAGTCATGCCGCGCTCCGGCCGGCGCTATGGGGCCATTCTGGAGAGCAGCTATCATCCCGACCTGTTGCGCGACGCGGACGCCCGCCCGGCTTATCTGGCCGACCGCCTGCGACAAGACGCCGGCGACGAGGCCGACCCANCCNGACTCATTGAACATGAGCTGTCCGACCTGCTGATAGGTGATACGCCGCTATTTACGACGCGGGCCGGCTCGCGGGACATCATCAGCAGCCGCGGGGTTATTCTCCCCGACTTCTTCGCCCGCTCCGGCCTGGAGATGGCCCGGCAGCGCATTGCGATCCTCAACGAGGATAATTTGGCGCGGCAGCGCTGGTTTATCCGCGCTTCTTTCGCCACCGTGGCGCCGGCCGGCCAGGCACGCGAGCCACGCCGGGCGGCGCTACCAGCCGGGACCCCGGCTACCCTGCCCCGGCAAGCGACGGCCGCCGCGGAGGCTGTCGGCCGCTACCTGTCCGGCGCGGCGATTCATGCCGGACAAGAGGCCTCATGGCTGGGCCTGGAGCCGGATGAAGACGGCCATTGGTCGATCGAACCGCTGGATACCGACCTGGCCCACGGGTTGCCGGGGGTGATTCTGTTCCTGGAACAATTGGCGCAGGCAACGGACGATCAGCGCTGGCGCGATCTGGCCGCGGCGGCCCTGGGAGCCTATTTTCGCTACTCGGCCGAAGAAGCTGAGGACGAGGATGACGATCCTGCCGATCCCATCGGGTTGTTTGACGGCCTGGGCGGCCGGCTTTACGCTCTGTCGCGGCTGGCGGCTTTGGGTGCCGGCGACCCGGTCGCCATCGGCCGCGAGGCATCTCACCTCGTCGAACGAAGCGCTTACCTGTTGGAAAACCCGGTCGAGGAGGAAGCGCCGGGCCTGGCCGATGGGCTGGCGGGCTGCCTGACCGGCCTGTTAGTGGCACACATCCAGTTTCCCGAGNTAAACGCCCTGGACGCAGCCCNGTTGGCGGGCGACCTGTTGCTCGATTTCGATTGGACNNGTGNGCAAGAANATATACCCNACGANCCCNNTGCNNCCTTCTACTTCGGTCCGGCAGGCGCCATTGCNCCGCTGCTGGCGTTATCGATGTTGANCGGCGATCCGGCATATCGGGTCNTGGCGGCNGAAATAGCCGGCANNCACCTNTCGCCGGACGCGNCCGACCCGGGCCTGTGGCAAGCCTATCTGTCNGCGCGNCGGTGGCTGCCCGACGANCGGCGGCGCGNGNTGGACGNCGCGATGCGCGANCGACTACCNCGGATCGCCGAGCGAGCNATGGGCGACAACCATTCACTGGGTTACGGCGACCTGGGNTATATTGATTTGTTGTTCCACGCGGCGGCCGNGCTTGANGATGNNGCTCTGGCCGGGNTNNCNGCNAGGATGGCGGCGGCCGNCGTCGAAGACATTCGGCATCNCGGGCCGCGCGGGGCCACNCCTCTGGGGGTTGAGTCGCCCGGTCTGCTGGCCGGGCTGGCCGGCATCGGCTATGGTCTGCTGCGCGTGGCCGATCCGGCCGCGACGCCGCCTTTCCCGNGNCTGGCGCTCTGGTCAACGAGGNAACACGGATGAGCCGCCGCATCTTCCGNGAATCCGCGCTCCGGCGCTACAACGAGCGACTGGAGAAGATCGAACTGCCGCGCTTGGCGTCCGCCCCGTGGGCGCTTCTCCTCTGGTTGGGGGCCTTGCTGTTTCTCTTTTTCACCGCGCTGTTGCTGGCNGTGCAACTNCCGTCTTACGCCACAGGGCCTGGCATCGTGTTGCAGACCGAGGCCGNCGGCGGCGCGGANNCCGGCGCGGTCNTCGTCGCCCTGTTGCCCGTCNAGTATGCGGCGCAANTGTCGGCCGGGCAGCCGGCCGANATCACGCTGCCCGGCNCTTTCNACGGCGCGGGCACAGANGNTTTGCGNGCTGTCGTCGTGGACATGGAACCNAAACCTCTGTCGCCCGCCGCCGCCCGCGCCCGCTACAGCCTCGATGCNGCCACCGGCAGCCGGATCAACGGCCCGGTCGTGGTGGCGATCATCGGCGTTGATCTTCCGGCCGANCTGTGGCTGGGCAGNGTGGGCGAGGCGCNNNTCGAGCTTGGTTCCCGCTCNATCCTCGCCCGGCTGCCGGGACTGTTGGCTGGCGAAGCCGGCGTAGGGGGTGGCGAATGACAAGAGTCGTTCACCCATCCTGGCGCGAGCGAGCCGGCTCTCGCCTGACGTCCTGGGCTCCTCGCCGCCGGGTGCCGCTCAACCTGCAGATGACCGAGA
>JAACJX010000355.1 GCA_014237545.1 Ardenticatenia bacterium
AATCAAAAGCGATTGGGCCAACAGGATATACCACAAAAAGGCGACGACCGCGTCGCGTTGGTCCAACTGCGCCTCGCCGATGACGCTGATCGCCCCTAGCGTGAAGACCCACAACTTGGCGGCGATGAGAATGAACCCCGCACCGAAGAGAAAGGCGCGGACGGGCGTGACGCCATCGAGCATGGCCATCCACTTCGGCGGTGGCGCGTCGGGATCGGGCTCATTGGCCCACTTCTTGTAAGCCGTGACCAGCAGCAGAATACCGAGCACCAGCAATAGTGTCGACTTGACCCAGGCCACGCCGCCGGCATCGGCCGGATCGCCGCTGCCACCGGTCAGCACCAGGCCAAACAACACACCCTGAAACAGTCGAGTCACCGTCATGCCGAGCACGAAGGCAATCGCCTTGAGCGGGCCTTGCTTTTCGCTTATCAGCAACAGGATTAGGATGATGATCTGCAGCGGGACGAGGGCGCTGCCGATGATGTAGGGGAGCAGAGATGTGATGGTAGAGTCCATTGCGCACCCTGACGTATGCGATTGGAGACAGCCCAGAGGGAGCATATAGCTCCCTCCGACGACGGATTATATCACAATTGCCCCAGCGAATCCGCGTAGATCTCTATGGCCCGGCGCAGAAAACCCGGCAGGTCCGGGTGTAGGGCCGCGTAAAAAGCGGCAAACTCCGGATGCTCCTCGTACCCCTGGGCCAGCCCGCGCATGATCTGGGGCGTTGGCTCGTAGAAGGCGCGTATGTTGTCGTGCCAGCGGCCGATCGCCGCCTGGACCTCCGCGTCGGCCGGATCGCGCTCGATCATCATCGCCAGGTCGCGGTAGACCGACCCGCCCTCGGCCATAATNCGCTTCTTGTCCTCGTTGGTGTAGCCTTTCCAGCGGCGTCTGGATTCTTCCACCAGGTGTGAGCCGTATTTCTCAGCCACTTCTTCCTCATACCGGGTTTGCGTCTCGTCGTCAAACCCTTCGAATAATTCTTTGGCACTCATCGCTCTATGTCCTCTCAGATGCATGATTGTCTTGTCGATCGTCGCAATCAGCTGCTCCAGCCGGCCGACGCGATTCCGCAAGGCCTCGCGGTGTCCCTGCAGGGCGGCTTCGACGTCGAAATCNGGACTGTCCACNGCGGTACGGATCTTNTCCAGCCCCATGCCCAACTCGCGAAAGAACAAGATCTGTTGCAAGCGCAGCGCGGCGGCCTCATCGTAATAACGGTAGCCGTTATTGCCGATGAATGATGGCCGCAGCAAGCCGATCTGATCGTAGTAATGCAGCGTCCGCGGCGTCACGCCGGCCAGGTCGGCTAACTGTCTGACGGTGTAGGTCATGACCTCACTCCACAAGTAATGGCATAATAAACTATGACGTTGCGTCAATGTCAAGAGGCAGATCGCTAGAACACTTGTCTTGATTTTTTATCCTACCTGGTTATACTGAAATTAGTTATTAACTTCCACGCAGCAACCCCCCTGGAGGCCACCTCATGACCCAACAAATCCCCGTCGAACGGCTCACCTTTACCCTCTTCGGCTTGCTCACCGAGACATTCGAGCAAGTGCACGGCATCTTTTTGGACAAGGGCACATCGCTCTTCGAAACGCTGGATGGCATCACGGCCGAGCAAGCCTCNCGCGCCACNAGCGGCCGCTGCGCCACGCTGGCGGCGCAGGTGAACCACGTGCGCTTCTACATCGACGTGCTGGAGGGCTATATGATGGAGAACGCACCGGAGAACGTTGATTGGCAATCGAGCTGGCAAATCACGACTGTGACTGAGGAAGAATGGGACTGGCTCAAGATGGGTCTNCGCGAGAGTTACGCGCGNGNGCGCGAGGCGATGAACAACTTTGACTCGTGGGACAATGACCACCGGGTGGGCGGCGCGCTGGCCATTGTCGTGCATACCGCGCATCACCTCGGCGAGATCCGGCAGATGTTGTGCGTTCTCGGAGATGAACAGGTTTGATTAACGGGTACGGANAATAGGCAAATAACGGATTCGAATCCTTTTCGGCTGGACCGTTACTAAAGCTCCACTTCCCAGTTCGACGCGCCTTTCCGTCAATATGGTCTGGAGCAAATTTACCAACGGTTCAGCTTTAAGCCCTTCAATCCTGATGCGTATCACTGAAGGTTTATCTAACCCGTTAAGGGCCAGTATGGTATGAAAATCAGCATCAAGGGTTACAACGACGCGCTCTTGTTGGGCGGCCAAATGAATGAGCGTCATGTCATCTGCTTTAGAAAGGCCAATTTCGCCCGTGTGAACTGCATCAATCCCGCGGGAGCGAAGTAGCGAGGCGGCCGACCGAGGCAAGCCCTGGTCAAGCAGCAGCTTCATGGGAAAATGCTAGTATCCGATCATCCAGATTAGCGGCTGCGTATGCCAGAGCCTGTCTGATGTCCTCATCTTCAAGTTCAGGGTACTCAAGATAGAGGTCTTCGCGATTTGGATACAATGCTAATAGCTCAAGTACTCGCTTGACGGTTAGTCGNAGATCGCGGATGCACGGCTGCCCATTCATGCGATCNNGGTTCGTTGTGATGCGATCAAGTTCCATGTCACCCCTCAAGGAAGAATTACCTGAGATNAAGTCACTAGATTATACTCGAAAATCGACTAAATGAATTCAGAAGGAAGGCGATAACCATNGGTAATTGAAGGTTAGTGCCCATATAGCCATTAACCAATGCTGTTGTCATGTCGGTAGATAACCACCTCNACCTTCTCCATCGTCACCAGCCCCTCCCCTATCATGCCGTCCAGTTCGGCGGCGAAGGCGGCAATTCGCTCCGGCTCGTCGACGATCTCGATGACCATGGGCAGATCTTCTGACAGGCGCATAATGCGCGCGCTGTGGATGCGACTGTTCGCGCCATAGCCCAGATAGCCNCGCAGNACGGTCGCCCCGGNCAGCTCGCGCTGGCGCGCCCGCTCGACGATCGCNTGATANAGCGGCCGCCCCTCGAACTTGTCGCTCTCGCCGATAAAAACCCGTAACAATTTCGCTTCGGTAAACAGTTTCATCGCCCCATTGCTCCAGTTGATTAAAACACGCGCCCGGCGGCCAGCCCCAGGAACATGGCCGNCAAGCCCAGCACGATCTGGCCGCCGACGTTGAGCANGGCCAGCCCCCATTGCGCCTCGCCGATCAGCGAACTCGTCTCGAACATGAAACTCGAAAAGGTCGTAAANGCGCCGAGGAAGCCGCTGAGGATGATCACGCGGGTCTCCACGCTGACCACCAGCCGTTGCTCCACCAGCGACCAGATAAAGCCGAACAGGAACGCGCCGATGACATTGACGACAAACGTCCCCCACGGGAACGTCGCGCCGGTCAGCCGCTGCACGAGCCCGCCCAGGCTGTAGCGGGCGAGCGCGCCAAACGCCCCAGCCAAGCCAATCAAAATCAGCTTCTGCATCATACCTCCGAATACCGGCCAAGTATACCAACCGGTCNTGCGCCGCCGTTGCCGCGCCAACAAAAAAAACTCCCGTCGTTGTTCACAACAGGAGTCATTAGTCATCACTGACGGTTCGGGCGAACTCCATCGCCCATCAGTTGGTGGGGGAAATTGTACTGGTTGGTTCCGGCGGAGACAAGCGGGATAGCAGCAACAGGGCCACCAGAACCGTCGCCAAAGCGGCGATCTGTATCAGATGAAACCCGCCGCCGACCAGGGGTGTGGTCTCCTTGAACGCGTCGACGAACAACCGCCCGGCGGCATAGACGGCCACGGCGACCAGGAACGGCCGCCCCTCCACGCCCCGGAAGCGCGGCACGGTCGCCGCCCACCAGGCGGCCAGAGCGACCACGCCGGCCACAATCTCATAGATCTGAACCGCGTGCCGCCGCACGCCGAACTGATTGATGCCCCACGGCAGGGACGTCAGCGAGCCGTAGCCCGCGCCGCCCAGGAACTCGGCCAGACTGACGGCCATGAGAAAGATCAACAGTCCCGGAGCAAGGACATCCAGGGTAGGCCAGAAGGCCAGGTCGCGCCAGCGGCCGTAGAAAAACGCCGCCGCCAGTCCGATGAGGACGCCGCCGGCGGCGTTGTAGCCGCTGGTCAGCGGCCAGAGGATACCGAGCAGATTGTCGTCGTAGGATGACCAATGCAGCAGGACGAATACCAATCGCGCGCCAATGAAGCCGCCCAGCAAGGCCACCGAGGCGACCGCGTAGTGGCGCTCCGGGTCGCGGCCNAGCCGCCGCGCCGCCCGGTCGACGGCGTAGAGCGCCAGCCACAGGCCCAATAGATAGACCAGCGGCGCGGTGGGCAGNCCGACGGGGCCGATGTTGATATAAGGCAGCATAATTATGGCTTGCGCAGGATTTTTTCCATCGCTTTTCCCCGCGCCAATTCGTCGATTAACTTATCCAGGTAGCGGATGGATTGCATGGTTGGATCTTCAATATCCTCCACGCGAACGCCGCAAACAGTGCCTTTAATTAACGCTCGCGCGGGATTCATTTGCGGAGCTTCGGCAAACAGCGTTTCAAAGTCTGTCTGGTGCGCCAGTATGCCTTCAATCTCTTCCTGGCTATAGCCCGTCAGCCAGCGGATGATTTCATCTACTTCCGTCTTTGTTCTGCCTTTCTTCTCGGCCTTGGCGACGTAGTGGGGATAGACGCTGGCGAAGCTCATTGTGTAGATGCGGTGTTTTGTTGCCATGCGTTTACTCCTCCAGCANCCCCTCGACGCGATCCTCCAGAACGGCNTGGCTGATCGTGCCGATGAGCACCTCGCGGACGACGCCATTCTTGTCGATGAAAATGGTCGTTGGCAGGTTCAACACCCCGTAGAGATTGTTGACGCGCATNTCCTCGTCCACCAGTAACGGGTAGGTNANGCCGTGATCGCGGGCGTAATCGCCGATGNTCGCCGCCGATTCNGCCTGGTTCAGGCCCAAAATTGCCACCTCGCCGTCGTAGAGATTGCTCACATTCTCGAAGTAAGGCATCTCCACGCGGCAGGGCGGGCACCAGGTAGCCCAGAAATTGAGGACGACCGGCGTGCCGCCGCCGGCGGTATAGTCGCCCAGCGTGACGGCCCGGCCGTCAAAGGTNTGCAGCGTGAANNCGGGNGCCAGATTGCCGACGTAAGGCGCGGTCGTGACCGGCATCGGCTCATTGTCGCCGCCCGTCTCGCGCGAGATGTAGATCCATCCCGCGCCGAGCAGGGCGACCAGGACGATGAGGGTTAGCCATTCCAGTCGAGGGCGCATGCTCTTAGATTAACCGATGAGCGGCGCGTCGGCCAAGGGAATAGAGATCGAAGCAACGCGGCCATCATCGAACACCGGCTGCCCGGTCAGGTCATAGGTCATGGCCCCATCAATGCGCACCGGCACCAGCTCGCCCAGAGGCAGCTCGCCGGGGATGAGCACCAGGCCGTCGATCTCCGGCGCGTCGCGGTAGGTGCGGCCGACGCTCAGGTTGTCCCCGTGGCCCTCGATGAGCACCGGCAACACACGGCCGACCTGGGCCTGATTGCGGGCCAGCGAGATGGCTTGCTGCAACTCCATNAGTTCCGCCTGTCGCGCCNCTTTNACCNCTTCCTCTACCTGCCACGAGGCCGTGGCCGAGGGCGTGGAGGCNTCATAGGANTAGGTGAACGCGCCGACCCGGTCGAACTTCAGGTCGCGCACGAATGTCTTCAGCCCTTCGAACTCCTCATCCGTCTCGCCCGGGTAGCCGACGATGAAGGTGGTGCGGATGGCGATATCGGGCATAGCGGCCCGCAGCTTCTCCACTGTGGNATAGACCCACTCGATATTCGCCGGGCGGCGCATGCGTNTCAGTGTTTCGCGATGGCCGTGCTGCAANGGNATGTCCAGATAGGGCAGGACCTGGGGCAGGGTGGCCATCGTCTCGATGAGCTCGTCAGTGACGTAGCCGGGGTAGGCGTACATCAGGCGAATCCAGGGAATGTCGGGCGCGGCCGTCGCGATCTCCCTGAGCAAATAGGACAGGCCGTTCTTGAGGCCCAGATCGTGGCCGTAATCGGTCGTGTCCTGAGCGATGATGATCAGTTCGCGCACGCCGGCCGCCTGCAGGCGCGCCGCCTCGGCGACAATGGCCGCCGGGGGACGGCTGACATGGGTGCCCTTGATCTGCGGGATGGCGCAGAAAGCGCAGGGCCGGCGGCAGCCGTCGGCGATCTTCAAGTAGGCGCTGGCCCCCTGCACGCTGGCCCGCAAGACGTTCCGCTCGTCGCGGCCGACCGTCAGGGCTTCATCGGGCAAGTGGTAGAGCGGCTCGGGGTGCTTGCGGCGGCGCAATTCGCGCACGAAGGGGACGATGTCCATCCAGCGACGCGTGCCGATCACGCCGTCGATGCCGGGAACCCACTCGACNACCTCGTTGCCGTAGCGCTGGGCCATGCAGCCGGCGGCGATGAGCAACTGGTTCTGCCCCTTCAGGCCGGCCAGTTCGCGCAGCGCGCCGATCGATTCCTGCCGGGCGCTCTCGATGAACCCGCAGGTGTTGACGATGAGCACGCCGGCGTCCTCGGGATCATCCGCCGCCGAAAAGCCGGCGCGCACGAGCAAATCGGCCATGCTCGTCGAGTCGACACTGTTTTTGCTGCACCCCAGGCTGAGGAGAAAGAACTGCTTTTTTTGCTTGGCTTTACTCATCGGTCACGATCATCATAAGGGCGGGTCATAAACCCGCCCCTGTATTTGGATTACTTTTGGTGGACGAAAGCCGGCGCCGTCCCTACTGCGTGGTGCGCCAAGTCTCTTCGTGCCGCTCGCCGCGCCCGCCCAGGCGGCCGAGGGCCACATCGTTGATCGTCACGAAGACGCCGATGGCGTTGCCGGTGACAATCTTGGCCTCATTCTGCGCCGTCCATTCGAACGTGTCGTTGGTCTTGGCGATGCCGCTATAGACCACGCCGCCATCGATGGTCACCTCGACCCACGTGCGCTCCAGAATGTCNAGCTTNAGCAGGATCTCGTCCAGCGTTGCGGGCAGNGGCGGCCGGGTGGGGGTGGGCGTGGNCACGCCGCCNGGGNTGTTCCGGCTGGTGTCCACAATCGGCTGTTGGGTGCCGTCGACAAAGACCGTCGAGCCTGAGGTGGACTCTTCTGTCGCTTCGGGGGTAATGGTCGGGGTAGCTGTCGCCCCGGTGACATCAGCTACGGCGGCCTGGACGGCCGACGTGAACTCCTGCACGACGTTGGCGTCGTTCCCACGCCCAAAGAGGATGGGAATAAACCGGTTGGCGATGAGGGCCAGGGCAATGACCAGCGCAACGATGATCACGATCTGGAGCATGCTGCCCGACCCGCCACCATTGCTGACGGCGTCGAACCCCTTGCCGTTGACCTCCATGTTCACCGGATCAAAAAACGGCTGATCCTGGCGTTCGGGCAACGGATTGTCCGGCGTTATCTCCTGGTTGGGGCGAATGACGACGACTTGCTCCTGCTGGCCCTGTACGGTCTGATAGCGGTCCAACAGGGGTTGCGGGTCGAGCCCCAGGAACCGGGCATANTTACGCAGAAACCCACGCACGTGAACGGGCGTGGGTAGCGCGTTGTATTGACCGGATTCCAACGCCGCCAGATAGCGCGCGTTGACGCGGATTTTCGACTGTACGTCTTCGAGCGAGAGCCCCTTGTTTTCTCGGGCCTCGCGCAATATGTGGCCGATCTCGTCCATTCGGGCGTCGATCGTTCCTTCCGGGCAGCCGGTCAGCGGCCGCTACCGGTGAGCGGCAATTGCCGCAAATTAGGCCTCAGCCTCGGCGACCGCTTCGTCTTCAACCTCGGTCACTTCCTCAACGACCTCGGCCGGCTCGACATGGGACTCCGCAACCTCCACCGGGCCGCCTTCCTGATGAATGACGACGCGAAACTCGGGATGGTGCTCCGCGCTAAGGCGAACCGGGACCATGTGCTCGCCGACCTGACGCAGCGCCTCGGTNCCGACCTTGCGGCGGTCGATCTCGGTGCCGAGCATCTCGTTCAACTGGTCGGCCATCTGGTGGGTGGTGATCGAGCCGAAGAGCTTGCCATTGTCGCCGGCGCGAGCGGTAAAGCTCATCGTGACGGCGCGAATCTTCTCAGACAGCAGTTCATACTCGGCCCGCAGCTCGGCCCGGTGGGCTTCGGCCTGCTTGCGCCAGGACTCGGCCTGTTTCATGACGTTGGGGGTGGCCTTGACGGCCAGACCTTTGGGCAGCAGGAAATTGCGACCATACCCATCGGCCACGGTATGAACCTCGCCGGCATAGCCCAGATTGTCAACGTCTTCCTTGAGCAATACTTTCATCGACACAGACTCCTAAATTTTTTAGTATCGCAGAACCGGGCGACGACTGAGGCTAACGCTTGGCGGCCGCGGCTGCGGAAATTTCTTTAAGCAATAGATTATGGTAGCAAAAGCGGCGCGGTTTGGCAAACGCCGCCTGGGTCAAAGGGGGCCGTCTCATCATGGCTTCAGATGATTTTTAAAATCCACGGAAAATTTACCCCGCGGAGGTTGCGCCAATTCCCGATTTTTACTTACAATAGTGTCGGCTGGCGAACCGTTCCGCCGGCCAATGCCCATCTGTGCTTCGAGAACACGCCGCCAAGCGGAGGAAATTGCGAAATGACCGATAGTCCCATTGACCCAACTCCCTACGATCACATCGCCAAATTCATCACCGAAGATCAAGATCCCGAACAAGTCGCCAAGATATATGAAAAGCTCAGCCAGCTGCTCACCAAAGGNGANGAACCNCTCTACATNGCGGTGCAAAAGCCGGTGACGCTCGATCTGACGCCCGAGATCCTGGTGATGACCAACCGGCGGTTCATGCACTACACGCCAGACCTCTTCGGCCGGGCCAAGTTCATCGACTACATCTGGCGCGACATGCGCTCGGTTGAGATGGTGGAGAATGTCTGGCGGGCCACGATCACGATCAACGTCATCAATGGCGAGGAGATCCGCGTCGACAACCTGGTAAAAGAACAGGCGCGCCGGCTCTATGCCATCGCGCAGCAGATGGAGGAGAACGTCCGCGAAGAATTGCGCCTGCGCGAGATGGAAGAGAAGCGGGCCGCGGCCGGCGGCGTTATCCTGGGCGGACTAGGCTCCATCTCCAGCGGCTCGACGGCCGCGCCCACGGAAGAACCTGTGCAGGCCCTCAGCAAGCTGAAGCAACTGATGGAAGCCGGGCTCATTACGCCGGNNGAGTACGAGACGAAGAAGCAGGAAATCCTCAGCCGCCTGTAGGCGAGCGATGTGGTTCAATCAAAAGGCCGGACGCGCGTCCGGCCTTTTCGTTTTACGGCGGCGGTCTGATTAGGCGCGCCGCAGTCGCCGCGAGGCGAAAATAACCAGCAACAGCACGAGGCCAAGAGCGGCGATACCCCAATCTTCGGCGCCCGTCTGCGGCAGCGTCGTGGGCGGTGTCGGCGTGACGATGGGCGTCGGCGGGACGTTCGTCCCCGTGGGCACGGCGCTGCCGGTGGGCGCGGCTGTGGCTGACAGCGTGCCCGTCATGGTCGGGGCGAGCGTCACAGTCGGGAGCACCGTGCCTGTCACCGTGGGCGCGGCCTCGGTCGTTTCCGGCGCGGCCGTCGCCTCGGCCGTCGACGTCAGCGACGCAATGGGCGATGGGGTGATCGACGGCTCGANNGTGTCCGTTGGCGCGAGCGTTNCCGTCNCGGTCGGGGGCGTGGTCGGGGGCGTGGTCGGCGTTTCGGTTGGCNGCGCGGTTGCCGTCACGGGAACCGTCGCGGTCGGCGTGCCGGGCAAGTTGGGCGTTGCGCCGCCGACGGGGGTCTCCGTCACGCCACCGATGGGCGTCGCTTGCTGGCCGGTGCCGCCGCCGCCCGTATCAGCCGGCGTGACGGTGATCGCCGATGGATAACTTGCGCTGGGGGTATCCGCTTGCGGCACCGGGGGTGGATAGCCGGGCAGCGCGGTGGACGAAGCGGGGGTTGCCTGGCCGCCATCGCTCGCGCCGACCGCCGGTGTGGGTGTAGCCGTCGCGGAAACCGGGAGCGCGGTCGTGGCCGCGCTCTCCGGCGTGGTTGCGCTCTCCGGCGTAGCTGACGAATCAGCCACAGTTGGCTNAACCGTCACGCCGATGATGATGACCGTGGACTCAGGCGTCAGGCCGGGTGCCGATGTCGCGCCGCTCTCGACGGTAACCGATGCGCTTTCAGTCGTGGGCACAACCTCCGTCGTGGGCACGATCTCCGTCGTGGGCACGCCGGCCGGTGGCTCAGTTGTAGGCGGTTCGGTTTCTGCTACCTCGGTAGCGGCGGCCGGTGAGGCCTCGGTCGCGGGCTCCTCTGTCGCCGCCGGCTCGTTCGTGGCGCTGGCCGCGGATTCAACCGTTGGGCTGGCTTCTGCTTCGTTCGTGGCGCCCGGCTCAACTTCGGCCGTGGCCGTTGCTTCGGCCGGCGGAGCCGGGCTAGCGCCGCCGGTGGCCTCGGTCGCGGCCAGCGTCGGGTCGGCCGCGNGTGTCGCGGCGGCATCCCCTGTGGCCGCCGCCGACAGGGTCGGATCAGCGGCAATCGTGGCCAGACCTTCACTCGTCGCCGTGGCATCCTCGGGTGACACGCCGCCGAGTAATCTGGAATCATCCGGGGCCGCGCTATCGTCCGCGCCCTGGTCAGATGCACTGGTGTTCACCTGACTGGCCTCGATCGTCATCGTCACGGCGGCATTGGTGGCCAGGATGACGGCGTTTTGCGTCTCGATGGCCGCCACCGCCTGGGCGCGCTCGCCCGACCGGTTCATCAACAAAAAACCGACCGTCACCAGTGAGATCAACAAGAGGGTGCCGGTCAGCAATGAGGCCAGTATCAGGAAGGTTCTATTGTTGGCGTCTTCGGCCGGGGCAGCCCCGTTGGCTCCGTTTTCGTCGCCGTTGACGATAAATTCATCATCCGCGCCCATGGTACACTCCTCTTCACTCAACCGGCCGATGGCGTCCGGCCGGTTGCCACGCGCCGCTATCCTTACGTCTTGTCAGATGGTTCAACTTGACGTAACATAACGAACGCGGTCAGTATAACATGTTTGATAAGGGGTGTAAAGCGAACATATGCGCGTCAAGGTCATCATCAATTCGCGTTCAGGGCGTGGCCGGGGGCGCGAACAAACCGATATGATTCGCACCCTCGGCCGCCGTTACGGGCAGCTCGACATATTCCCCACCGAACGACCGCGCCACGCGACGGAATTGGCCGCCGCCGCGGCCGACGAAGGGTACGATCTGGTCGCCGCGGCCGGAGGCGACGGGACGGTTCACGAAGTCATCAACGGCCTGGTGCGCGGCGACCGGGCGACGCTGCCGCTCGGCATCATTCCCATCGGGTCGGGCAATGACCTGGCCTTCGGCCTGGGCTTCCATGAAGAAGCCGAGGAGGCGGTGGAGCGAATTTTCAACGGCGCTCCCCGNCCGCTTGANCTGGCCCGCGTCACCGATGAGCGGGGCAAGGCCGAGGTGTTTGGCAACAACTTCGGCATCGGCTTCGACGCAATCGTTGTCATGCGCACCGAGACCATCACCCGCCTGCACGGGTTTCCGATGTATATGGCGGCCGTGCTGCAAACGATCCTCTTCTACTACAACACTCCCTACCTGGAGGCCACGTTCGATGGGCAGCCTGTGAACCAGCGCTCGCTCTTTCTCTACTGCGGGCTGGGGCCGCGCGGCGGCGGCGGCTTCCTGCTGACGCCCGACGCGCAGTGGGACGACAACCTCATCGACAGCGTCATGGTGAATCCGATCGGCCGGCTGACGATGCTCCGCATGCTGACCAGCGCCATGAAAGGCACGCACGTCACGTCGCGCCACGTCACCATGCGCCAGAGCCGCGAGATCACCGTCAAGTCATCGGCGCCCATGCCCATCCAGGTCGACGGCGAGATGTTCGCCTATCCCCGCGACAATGTGCGCCAGGTGACTATCACCAGCCTGCCGGCGGCCATTCAGGTGATGGTCTGATTTTNCGAGACGACTATGCGTAATCTGGAACAGGCTTTACTGGAACACGAACTCATCGTCCTGCGCGTGATTGGCGAATGGCTCGGCCTCGACCTGACCGGCACGGACAAGGCCGCCGCCGTCGATCAGCTGACCATGGCCCTGGCCCAGGTCGATCTCGTCAGCGAGATGGAGTATCTGGAACCGGAAGAGGCGGCCGCGCTGGCCGACCTGGTGCGGCAAGGCGNCCGCGCCCCGGTGGCGGTCTTTGCCCGCCAGCACGGCGAAGTCCGGCTCATGGGGCCGGGCAAGATGGAGCGCGAAGAACCGTGGCTCGACCCGGCCAGCCCGGCCGAGTCGCTCTGGTACCGGGGATTTCTCTATCGCGGATTCGACCAGACGGACGAAGGCACGCTGGAGTTCTATTATATCCCCCAGGAACTGCTGTACCGCCTTGCCCCGCCGGCCACGACAAGGCGAGAGGAACGGCCGCCGGAAGACGANACCGCGCTGCGGCCCGCTGATCCGCCCGCGGAAACGCTGCCTGCCCTGACGGATGCCGTCGACGATCTGACGACGCTGCTGGCGCTGGCCCAACGGACCGGCCTGCGGCCCGATCGCTTGCCCAACCTTGACGGGTTGCTGGTGGATCCCAACCGCGACCGGCGTTCGATGCTGCTGACCCTGGCGACGGAGATGTCGCTCCTGCGGCGGGCAGATGACGTCTTGCGGCCGACGCGCGCGGCCATCGACTGGCTGCAGCAGAGCCGCGAGGCGCAGTTGCGCGCCCTGGNCGATGCCTGGAGCCGCAGCGTATGGAACGAACTGCGCCACACGCCGGGGCTGGTGGCCGAGGGCGAAAGCTGGCAAAACGACCCCTTGCTGGCCCGCACGGCGCTCCTGGACGCGCTGCCGGCCGACGACCAATGGTACCGGCTGGGCGACATCGTGGCCGCCATCCGCCGCCAGGACCCCGACTTCCAGCGACCCGACGGCAACTACGAAACGTGGTACATCCGTGACGCCGTGACCCAGGATTACCTGGCCGGCTTCGCGGAGTGGGAGCGCGTCGAGGGCCGGCTGCTACGCTACCTCATCCAGGGGCCGCTCTACTGGCTCGGTATGGTCGAGTTATCGGCCGCCAACGGGGCCGAGAGCGCGGCTTACCGCTTTTCCCCGCGGGCGTTGGCCTGGCTGGGCGACGAGCCGGCGGCGGCCGACGAGGTCAAGGTGCCGCTGGTCGTCCAACCCGACGGCATTATCCTCGCGCCCTATAACGCCAGCCGCTACGAGCGTTTTCAGGCAGCGCGAATCGCCGATCCGGAGGCGCTGGCCCCCGGCCGGCCGTATCGCTATCGCATCGTGCCCTCGTCCCTGGCCGAGGCCCAGGGACAGGGCATTTCGCCGGAGAGGATGGTGCAATTCCTGGAGAGCGCCAGCGGCCGCCCCGTGCCCACCAGCGTCCGCCGTGGCATCAGCCGCTGGTCGGAGAAGGGTATCGAGGGCCGCCTGCAATCGGTCGTGGTGCTGCGCGTGGGCAACGAGGAGATCCTNGAGACCTTGCGCGCCAATCCCAAGACACGAGATTACATCACCGAGACGCTGGGCGACCTGGCCGTCGTGATTCGCCACGGTGAATGGGAGGCCTTCCGGCAGGCGGTGGCCCAATTGGGNTTGCTCCTCGATGTAGAGGGGCTTTAGGAGAAAGCGGCCAGTGGCCAGTCAAATTCCGCCGTCACTCCGGCGCGGCCACCAGGATCAGCCGCTCGCTCTCTTCGTCGAACGGTTCGCCCTCGTACCCCCCGCGTAAATCCAGGAGCCGGTANCNGGTCAGANCCAGCAACAGTTCGTATTGGTGGGGNTAAAGATAGAAGTAGCGCATGCGCACCTTCGTCCGAGCCGCGCCGTCATCCGACTTGCCAGCCCGGCCCCCGACTTCGTAGACCCAGGTGACATCGACCGCCTGCTCGCCCGGAATGCCCTCATAGGCGGTGTATTGGCGAACCGTTTGGCCACGCTCGCTGTCTTCCAGAATATCTTCNAGGACAAAATCGGGGTCGTCAGCGGCCATCGACAGGAGGATAGGGTTGGCCACGTCGATCACCAGCCGGCCGTCGCCGGCCAGCAGCGGCCGCAACCGCTTCAGCGCCGCCCCGGCCCCGGCCTCGTCCAGATGCATGAACGTGTTGTAACCGAAGGCGATCAGGCCATAGGTATCGGCATCAGGCAAAGCCAGCGATTTGACGTCGGCATTGACGAGCCGGGTCCTGGCGCGCACCTCCGGCGGTTCGGCTGCCAGACGCAACTCGGCGCGGGCCAGCATTTCCGGCGACGAGTCGANGCCGGTGACAGCCTGGCCGCTCCGCGCCAGCGGCACGAGCAGCCGCCCGCTGCCGCAGCCTATCTCCAATATCCGGCCGCCGGTCTCGGCCGCCAGGGCGAGTAAAAACGGTATGTCGTCAGCCAGCGCGTCGTGGCTCAGGTCGTAATAGCGGGCAATGTGCTCGTACATGCTCATGAATTCCGGTTGAATTGTGGTGTTCGCTTCTGTGCAAAGGCGTTCATGGCCTCAATGTGATCGGGCGATGGCCACAGATGGGTGAATAATTGGGCTTCCAGCCGGTTCGCGTCCGGCGCAGGGAGGTGCGTCGCAGCATAGACCAGCGTCTTTATAGCCGCCAGGGCCTGGCGCGGCAGCCGCCGCAGTTCCCCGGCCCATTCGTACGCCGCGTCCAGAGCCGCCACACCCGGCGGCGCGACGCGGTGAATGAGGCCCAGCGCCCGCGCTTCTTCGGCGTCGAACGCGCNGCCGGTGAGCANCAACTCCATGGCCCGGGCCTGGCCAATAAGGGCAACCAGCCGGGCTGTGCCGCCCCAGCCGGTCGTCAGGCCGTTATTCACCTGCCGAAAGGCAAAGCGGGCGCCGGCCGACGCGATTCGCAGGTCACAGGCGGTCAGGATCTCGCACCCGCCGCCGACGGCATCGCCATCCACCGCGGCGATGACCGGAAAAGGCAGATCGGCCAGCTGGGCCAGCGCCGCGCTCATCACGCGGTTGAGCCGCTCGCCCGCGGCCGCTTCCGGGTGGCCGGCCAATTCCTTCAAGTCGCCGCCGGAGACAAAAGACCCGCTCGCGCCGGTGATGATCAGGGCNCGAATCGCCTCGTTGCGCCCCGCGGCGGTTATGGCGGCGGCGAACGCCTCTTGCGCGGCCCAGCTCAGGGCATTCCGCGCGGCGGGGCGATTGACGCGCACCAGCGCGATCCCATCTTCGCCAACCACGAAATCAACCCCTTTGCTCATAGAGTAAACGATAGCAGAAATCAGGACGGCATGCACCCGACGGGCGTCAAAGTGGGAGCGGTTCTCTTAAGATACGTTGTAACCGGCAGGGGCTAATCTCATTTATATACACGAGGCCGCCAAGAGCTCTGCTGTCGGGGCGCGGCAATCCAGGGTTAATAGCTATGAATCAAAAAAGGGTTCTCATCGTGGACGACGAAGCGTCCATGCGATTTTTGCTGAGCAAACTACTAAAACGCGCTGGCTATGAAACGGCCACGGCGGCCGATGGCCCGTCNGCTATCGCCAGCGCCAGCAGCGGCGCCTTCGATGCCATCGTGCTCGACGTGGTCATGCCGGGCATGGACGGCTTTGAGGTGTGCCGGCGGTTGCAGGCCGATCCGCGCACCGCCGGCGTGCCCGTGGTGTTCCTTTCGGCCTCATCCAACGGTGAATTTCGGCGGCGCGCCTTCAGCGTGGGCGCGGCCGACTTCCTGGCCAAGCCGTATCAGATCGAACTGCTGCCCGACTACCTCGAAGCGATTCTGCGCCGCGGGGAGACGGCTACGCCTGTCGCCGGGCAGGTGATTGCGGTGATTGGCGCGGCCAAGCCGGCCGATGCGGCTAGCGTCGCCACGCGCCTGGCCGAGACAACCGCCTTGCAAGGCCCGGGCGCGGTCATGCTCATCGATCTGGAACTACCNGCCGGTTCCATCGGCGCGCGGCTGCAACTCTCCGGCGGCCCCAACATGCGGGTNTTGCTGCAAGACACCGGCCAACCGATCTCCACTGACGCGATCGCCCGCGTGGCCCAACGCTACCACGGCGCGCTGGAAGTCATGCCCGCGCCCTTCTCCCCCTCGCTCATCACCCAAAGCGAACCGCTCCCCCAACGCCTGGAGAACGTCCTGGATAACCTCGTCGAGCGGGGGTACTGTGTTGTGGTTCACCTGGGCAACCGGATCGACGATCTGACGCTGACCGCCCTGCGACGCTCAGCATCGATCCTGACCGTGGCGGCCGACGGCGCGAGCGCCGCCCACGAGGCGCTGCTGGAGCAACTGGCGGCCGCAGGGGTGCGCGAGCGCGTGCAGCCGCGTGCCGGCGAACCGGCAGCGACGCTCATTCCACCGGCGACGCCGGCGGCGCAGCCGCGCAGCCGCAAACAGGCGCGGGGCGCGGAAAAGGCGACCGGCCCGCTACCGGTTGCCGCCTGAGAGCGGATTGCCGGTATGGCTCACGGCCGTGTCCGAACCGCGGGCCAAGTGTGACAGCTCATCCAGCAGTGGCTGGAGCTCCTCCGGCGCGTTCTCATCCGATGTCTCCACCGTGTGCTGGACGCCGGCCACTTCGACCGTGACCTTGTAACACAGGTGGTCCGCGCCGGACGCGCTCTCTGGGCCGACGCTCGAAGACTCCGGCAAGCAAAAGAAGTCAGATTTATCCACTTTGTTCAGCAGGCTCAAGGCCTGCTCCGGTGGAATCTGATTGGTGTCCACGACCGTGGACACGTTGCGTCCCATGAAGCCGCCGCTGCGCTCAAAGTAGATTTTCATTCGGACCTCCCTCGCGTATTCCCTCTATCGCGAGCCTAAAACTGATCGAACCAGGCCTATCAGGCTGCCCCCGCAGCCGGGCCGGGAACCACCGTCATCCGCGGGTGGTGGCGTGTCCTGGCCGATGTCGNTGCCGACCTCGGCCCAACCGGCGCGCACGGCCTGTTGTTCCAGACTCCCTTGGCCGTAGAGATCGCGCGCGGCTTCATACGTCTTGGCGGCGGCCATGGCGAACGTCGCCGCCTCGCTCAACTTGTCCTTCAACGTGGCATACCAGATGAGGCCCGCCTTCTCCCACGCAAATCCTCCCAGATTCATGGCCGTCACGTAGAACGCGCGGTTGGGGATGCCGGAATTGATGTGGACGCCGCCGTTGTCGGATTGCGTCTGCACGTAATCGCGCATGTGGCCCGGCTGGGGGTCTTTGCCCAACACGGGATCATTGTAGGCGGTGCCGGGCTCTTTCATGCTCCGGATGCCAACGCCGCTGACGTTGGCCGTGAACAGCCCTTCGCCGATGATCCAGTCCGCTTCGGCNGCCGATTGGCCCATGAGCCGCTGCTTGACCAGCGAGCCGAAAACATCTGACATCGACTCATTGAGCGCGCCCGACTGCCCCTGATAGATCAGATTGGCCGTATGTTGGGTCACGCCGTGGGCCAGTTCATGGCCGATGATGTCGACGGCGATCGTGAAGCGGTTGAAAAGACGCTGGCTCTCCGCCAGGTCCTCGTCGCCGTCGCCATACACCATCTGCCGGCCGTTCCAAAAGGCGTTGTCATAGCCAGTGCGATAGTGAACGGTGGAATCGAGCCGCAGCCCGTTGCCGTCGATGGAATCGCGGTTGAACACCTCGGAGAAGAGCGCGTATGTCGCCCCCGCCCCGTCGTACGCTTCATCGGCTGCCGGGTCGCCGGTGGGCGCGCCGCCTTCGCCGCGCAACTGGCGGCCCGGCAAGCTGCTGCCGTTGTCGGCGGTATAGATGACGCGGCTCAGGCCGCCGGCTGCGGCCGTCTCCATCAGAGGTTCGGGGGGTCCTTCCTTGGCGATGACCTCGCGCTGCACGCGGACGGCTTCGGCCGACACGATGTTGCGCAGGGCTTGCTGGCGTTGCTGCGGCGTGCCGTTCTCGATGATCTCACGCAAGATATAGGGTGGGACGATGCAATACAGCGAGCTTCTACAACTTTTCATGAGCCATTCTCCTTGACGGTGGGGGCGAGCAATCGCTCGGGCCGCTTTCGCTCATTGTACACTACTTGTTCGANGCCCGTAAACATGGCGCTGGCGGCTCTGATTCTCATTTAAGCAGGCGACCGCATATCCCGGCTTGATTAAAATTTATTCCCGCCTATAGTCATGCGCCAATGTATCGTTAAAATTATACCTACGAGGTCAACATGGAAGAGAACGGACTGAAACTATTACTCGAATACGATGTGAACCAGGACACGCTCCAGGAATATTACCAGTTCGTCATGGGCCAGTACGTGCCTGCCATGCAATCCATGGGACTGCAAATGAGCGAAGCGTGGCACACTGCCTACGGCGAGGCCCCCAACNGGCTGATCGGCTTCGTCTGCGGCGACAGACAGACAATGGACCGCTTGCTCGCCAGTGACGTATGGAATGACCTCAATGAAGAGCTGGAAAAGTACGTCACCGATCTTCATTACAAGGTCATTCCCTATCGCGGGGGCTTTCAGATCTAGTCGCGGCCAACGCCGGGAGCCNCCTTCGTAGCGGTTGCGACTCGCCCGGCCACCGCAAAGCGCCGCTGCGGCCTTTCCTCACTATCATGGCTGCCTCACCCTCTATCTCCAGCACTGCCAATCCCCGGATCAAACAGATCCGCGCCCTGGGGCGGCGCAAGGAGCGCGACGCCGCGGGTCTGGGCGTGGCCGAGGGCATCTTCCACGTCGGCGAAGCCCTCGCCGCGGGCGCTGTCGAATACATCCTCCATGCCCCGGAATTGCTGGCTAGCCCGTTCGGCCGCGAGCTGGCGGCTTCGGCCGAGCGAGACGGCATCCCGGTATACCCCGTGACACCGGAAGTGATGGCATCGGTCGCCGGCAAAGAAAATCCCCAGGGACTGATCGCCGTCGTGCGGCAGCGCCTATCCCCGCTGGACGATCTCTCCGCGGCGTCCCATCCGTGGCTGGTGGCGCTGGTGGCCCCGCAAGACCCGGGCAACGTCGGCACGATCCTGCGCACGATTGACGCCGTGGGGGCTTCCGGGTTGATATTACTCGACGGCGGCGTCGATCCCTATCACCCCTCGGCCGTCCGGGCCAGCATGGGCGCGGTCTTCCGGCTGCCGGTGGTGGCGGTCGGCTGGGCCCCGTTCGTTGCCTGGGCCGGGCGCGAGGGGTACCGACTGTGCGGCACATCGGCCCGCGGCCGCGAGGGGTACCGCGATCCGGCTCTGTATGCCCCGCCGGTTGTCCTGTTGTTGGGCAGCGAGCGCGAGGGGCTCACCGCCGAACAGGCAGCNGCGTGCGACGTGNTGTTGCGCTTGCCGATGCANGGGCGTGTCAGGTCGCTCAACCTGGCGGTGGCGGCCGGTATCTTTCTGTATGCCATGCACGACAGCCTGAGGNCGACCGTTGCACGCGGCCCCTCGTCTCCGGGTTAACCTCGCGCCCCCCTGTCTCCTCCCTTTTTCTTGTCCATCGCGGGGATTCCTCCCGTTTGTATCGCCAGCTATTACCGGATCTATACCTGTTATCCATAGAGATATCCGGGCCACGGCCTTATCCTAGGGTCATATTGAAGCAATCGCCTATCGAAATCAGGCGGTTGACACAGGACGAGGTCAAGTAAGCCATGTACGACGAGCACGAAAANAAGCCCATAGTTGAATCGCAGCTAANAGACGAAANGCCTCCNACCGANAACGGCGGTATCAAGGTCTACGANCGNCCCGAGCGGCGCGTACTTCCTGTCTGGATATGGCTTGCGGCGTTGCTGTCGCTGGCGTTAATCGGCTGGTTCGTCCTGCAGAGCCTGCTATAGATACAGGCGCAACGAGCGAATGACCGATTTCGTTAAAACAATCTATCAAGGATAGAAAGGAGATACGAACGATGAAAACAGTAGTTGGACTATACGAGAACTTNACCGACGCTCAGGCGGCCATCAAAGACCTGGTCGACGCCGGTTTCGACCGCGCCGACATCAGCCTGGTCGCGTCGAACCGCGAGAACTTTCGGACCGCCACGACGAACGCGGCCGACGTCGATGATGAACTCATCGTTGATTCGACCCAACTGGGCGAAGATGTAGCCGCCGGCATGGCGACCGGTGGCGTCGTCGGCGGGTTGGGTGGCGTCTTGCTGGGCCTCGGCGCTCTGGCCATTCCCGGCGTCGGCCCCATCATCGCCGCCGGGCCGCTGGTGGCCGGCCTGACCGGCGCGGGTATNGGCGCCGCCGTAGGNGGTCTGGTTGGCGCGTTGGTCAACTGGGGCGTGCCCACCGAAGAAGCCGAATTGTACGCCGAGAGCGTGCGCCGCGGCTCCATCCTGGTCGGCCTGAAGACCGACGAGTCGTACGTGGAACGGGCGGCGGCGATCATGAACCGTTACGATCCGATCGACGTCGAGCAGCGTTCCGAGTACTGGCGCTCCACGGGCTGGACCGGCTTCAACGACACGGCCGAAGCCTGGACCGCGGACCAGATGGTCGCCGACGAGCTGAACTACAACGATTACCTGGACTATGGGTCCTACACGCCCGCCTTCCGNGANCACTACACCACAAACTACGGCACGACNGGNCGCGACTACACCTGGTATGATCCGGCGTACCGTTACGGCTATACCCTGGCCAATGACGAGCGCTACGCTGATTTCGATACCTGGGANGAGATCGAACAGGCCGCCAGCCGCGGTTGGGCGGAGACTGAATATGCCGCCGACCACGCCTGGGAAGATTTCAAAGACGCCGTTCGCCGCGGTTGGGAAGAGGTTAAGGACNCGCTGGACTTCGACTCCGACTANGGTCTNTTCGAGGAAGGNTTCCGCGACCACTACACCACCACCTATGGCAACAGGGGCCGCGACTACGAGTACTACACGCCGGGTTACCGCTATGGCTATGGCCTGGCGATGGACGAGCGCTGGGACGAATACGATACCTGGGACGAGCTGGAAGTCGACGCCCGGCGCGAATGGGAAGAGATGGAAGACAACGCCGGCAATGCCTGGGATGACTTCAAGGATGCGGTCCGCCGCGCCTGGGAAGACGTGCGCGACGCGCTGGANATGGAAGACGATTACGTCGAGCACGAGCCGTTCTTCCGCTCGCACTACGAGGAGCGCTATCGCAACGGCCTGCGCGACTACACCTGGTACGAACCCGCCTATCGCTTCGGCTACATTTCGGCCCTGGACGAGAACTACGACCGCTACGACGCCTGGGACGATAGCCTGGAAGCGGACATTCGCCGCCAGTGGGAATCCAGCGAATACGCCGCCGAGAGCACCTGGGACGAGATCAAGGATGCCGTCCGCCGCGGTTGGGACAGCGTGCGCGACGCGCTAGATATGGATGACGAAGAAGAAGGGTATGCGACCGGCACCTACACCAATCGTTAAACAATTGGCGGAGTAAGGCCGGGGGCCGGAGATAATCATTTATCTCCGGCCTTTTTCATTTGGATCGTGTGGCCNAGCTTATTGGGCGAGGTACTCCGTCAGCCAGTTGAACACGTTCTTGCGGCTGCGGACGTTGCTGGGCAGGGCAGTACGAATGGCTTCCTCGACGCGTTTCACGTCCGCTTCGGTCTCATAGCCAAAGTGATTGACCACCTTCTGGATCATCGGGATCACTTCATACCCCTGGCGGCGGCTGAACATGATCCGGTCGTGGGCGACGTTTTTCTTGTCGTC
>JAACJX010000352.1 GCA_014237545.1 Ardenticatenia bacterium
GGCCTCAATCCCTTCTATCGCCGCCTGGCAAATGCGCGGGTGGTTGGCCAGGCCCAGATAGTTGTTGGCGCAGAAATTGAGCAGTCGCCGGCCGTTGATTGTCACCCAGGCGTCCATCGGCGATTCGATGGTGCGAATATTGTTATACAGGCCGGCGTTCTTCAGATTGTCGATTTCGTCTTGCAGCCATGCGGTGCGTCCGTCTTGTTGCATAATTTCCTCTCTAAATCGTTAACAAACCCTTTACCGGGGGCAATTGACGATTACCCGCCGGATCGATATACTCGCGACTGTATGAGCAGTAATGGCCTATTGCAGGAGCCAGTGCTCATCCTGAACGTGACGTTCGAACCGATACACGTTTGCAGCACGAAGCGGGCTCTGGCTCTGGTACTTTCCGGTAAAGCTGAGATCGTCGTTAATGGTCGCGGGACCATTCGTAGTGCCGCATCTGAATTTGAAATCCCTTCCGTCATCAAACTGAGCCACATGATCCGGCGTCCACGACCCCGTATCGCCCTGTCGAAGCGCGAGATCTTGCGGCGCGACGAGTACACCTGCCAGTATTGCGGCCGCAAGATGCGCACGCTGACGCTCGATCACGTCATTCCGCGCCGCCAAGGGGGCGGTCACACGTGGGAGAATCTCGTGGCGGCCTGCTCNCCCTGCAACCGNCGCAAAGGCGGCAAGCTGGCGGCCGAGGTNGACATGACGCTCCGCCGGCTGCCTTTTGAACCGAGCGCCTCAGCCGCNTATCGCTTCGGATNNCTTNTGGAACAAAGGCAGGAGTGGGCGCAGTTTATTGAGGGTTGGTAAGGTTATTACCCGTCTGCCGNCGGCNATCNAANGGCCGCCGGCGATTCATCCTGTAACCCNGATNAGAANAACAACGGCCGCGGCAAAAATCCTAGCCGCGGCCGTTNGCATTCTCTTTCGCCAGTTCAATGATNCGGTCGAGACCGTTGTCGATGACCTCGGCGAGACCCTCGTACATCCGCTCGTACTCCTCAAGCGGGCCTCCATACGGGTCGGCGATGTTGTAGGTATGACCGACCATCTCGGCCAGCATGTAGACCTTGTGGGCCTGCTGGGGGAATTCCGCGCGGAGCGCTTCGGCATGGCCGACTTCCATCGTCAGGACAAGGTCCGCATCCGTCAGATGCCGCTCGTCGATCATCGTTGCCCGGTGACGGGAGAGATCAAGCCCTTCGCGGCGAGCGACCTCGATGCTATAGCGGGATGCGCCACGCGGCTCCATTGCCCAGGTGCCGGCCGAGCGGACCCGCCAGTCCGGCAGTCCTTGCCGCCTGAGCCGGTCGCTCAGCAACGCAGCGGCAACCGGCGAGCGACAGATGTTGGCGGTGCAAACGATGAGGATGTTGGCCATAGGAACCGGCAACCCTTAACCCATTTCGGGCTGCAATAGTCCAAACGTGCCATCGCGGCGGCGATAGATGACGTTCACCGCGTCATCCTCTGAATTGAAGAACACGTAAAAATCATGACCCAGCAGCTCCATCTGGTCGATAGCTTCTTCGGACGACATCGGGTGGAGGGCGAACCGCTTCTGACGCACAATGGCCCGTTCTTCGTCTTCCAGTTCCTCGGCGATGGGCAGGGGCTCGCCGAGATCCAGCTCCTCAGGCTTGCCGCGGGACTTGCGCTTCTGCTTGCCGCGGTAGCGCTCGATTTGGCGGTACAGCTTGTCGATGACGGCGTCGATGGCGGCGAACATATCGCTGTTNCGCTCTTCGGCGCGCAGGATCGTTCCGCGCTCATCGCGGATNGTGATTTCGGCCACGTGACGTTGCACGGCNCTGCGTGTATTTTCCATGGCCAGATCGACCTGGACAGTGGTCAGGCTAGGAAGGTAGCGGTCAAGACGCGCGGTTTTCTTCTCCACATAATTTTGTAACCGTGGAGTGACTTCCATGTTATTCGAGAAAATTTGCAGTTCCATAGTGGGTTTCCCTGCTCCTTGCAATGATATTGGGTGCGTACTCAGAAGGCCCGCCGGCCGGAAAACTTGGGTGAATGAGTCAATACTTGGCTTANCNTATTATCCCATGACTAGCTTACCCGCGCCAAACAATAGGCCGAGACGCTGGCCGCGCCGGCAGCCAACACCGCCTCGGCCGCGGCCCGCATCGTCGCGCCGGTAGTGAGCACGTCGTCAACAAGCAAACAGTGATGCCCCGCCACGACGGTGTGGTCGGCCTTGAACGCGCCGCGAACGTTGTCGTGGCGCTCGTCTGGCCCCAGGCCGACCGGCGGGGCCGTGTGTCGCGTCCTCCGTAAGGCGGCCGTACTGACGGAGATCGACTTGGCCAGCCCCAAAGGGCCGGCTAACAGTTCTGACTGGTTATAGCCGCGCTGGCGACGGCGACGGGGATGCAATGGGATAGGCAATATCAGGGCGGGCGGCTGTTCCCAAGCCGGCCAACCCTCCACCAGAAAGCGGGCCAGAGGGTGACCCAGGGC
>JAACJX010000156.1 GCA_014237545.1 Ardenticatenia bacterium
CGGCCGCCTGGCCCATCAGCAGCCCGGCGGCGGCGGCGATCTCGTCGGCCACGCCGACGTCGGTGTGTTGCAGCCGGTAGCCGTAGCGGTCCAGTTCGCCGCGCCGATCCCACAGGGCGGGCAAGCCGGCCACGCCGATGGTCACGCCGACCGTGCCCAGACGGAAGGGGCGGCCGTGGCTATCGGTGATGACCACGCCAACGGTCGCGTCGCGCGCGGCGGCGATGGTCTCGCGGATGCGGCGAGCCGAGGCGTCGGGATCGAGTGGCAGCAGCAACACGCGCTCCTCGCCGCCCGGGCCGACGTTGGATCGATCGATGCCAGCGTTGGCGCTGGTAAAGCCGAGGCGATGGCGGACGATGATCACCCCCGGCCGGATTCGCGACACCTCGACGCTCTCACGCAGGATAAGCTCCATTAGCCGCGGATCTTTGCCGGTCTGCTCCCCCAGCTCAATCGCCCGCNCGCNGGCTTCTACGTCGGATAGAGCCACCAGCCGCCCCTCGGCCTTGGAGACGATCTTCTGGGCGACAGCGATCACGTCGCCGTCTTGCGGCGCCAGNCCCGCCCGGTCGAGCGCGGCCAGCAGCAGGCGGCCGACGTCGTCGCCGGGCTGGACGTCGGGAATGCCCGGCAAGGCAATGAGGGAGAGGGAGTCGGTGGTCAGGGGTTGGTGTCCGGTAGGTCAGTGGGGCAGCAGATCAGTAGGTCAGTAAAGCAGCGGGGCCTACTGACCTACTGAATACTTCTTCCTANTGCCCGCCTTCCGGCAAGCCGGTGATGCGGATGCCGGCGCCGCTGATCTTGTTGCGGATGTTGATGCCCAGCAGCACGGCCGTCAACCCCTCGGCGACGGACGAATTGGCCAGCGCCCCGGCGTTGATGCCGCGCATGCCGGCGTCGCGGCACAGNNCGGCGGCGACTTCCTTGTCGGCCGCCTTTTCGCCGCAGATGAGCACGTCGCAATCGAGGTTGTGGTCCAGGTCGCGCAAGTGCGTGGCGGAGATGTTCTGGAAGGCGGCCACGACGGTGACGCCCTCGCCCAGTTGTTGTTGGGCTTCCTCGGCCGCCGACAGGCCGCTCGGCAGCCGCCAGACGCGGGCCTTGGGCTGCCCCAGCGGCGCGACGACGGTGATCATCAGCTTGCCCTGCACGGCCTCATGGACGTCGGCCAGTGTCTTCTCCTGCGCCTCATAGGGCACGGAGAGNACGACCAGCTCGGCCGCGGCGGCGGCTGTGGCGTTGTCCGCGCCGCTGATGGACGCGTGCGGCAGTTCGGACTGCATCTCCTCGGCCGCGGCCTCACCCTTCTCGGCCGCGCGCGAGCCGATGATGATCTCATGCCCGGCGGCCGCCCACCGGTAGCCCAACCCGGAACCTTCTTTGCCGGTTCCACCCANTATCGCAATTTTCATTATTTACTCCCCAAATGAGATATAGACCGCCGACCGCAGATCGCGGCCAGAGAAAACGCAAGGGCGCCAGGAGGCCGAGGCGCAAAATAACGGTNACTTTGCGTCCTTGCGCTGAGCTCTTCTTGCGGCGGTCGTCGGTCGGTCGCTAGCGGTCGTTTATTCAAGTTCGTTATACCGCTCCCACACTTTCGCCGCCAGTTCGCGGCTGCGGGCGGTGATGGCTTCCTCGTCCAGCGTCAGCAGTTGCCGGTCGCGCATGAGCACCTNGCCGCCGACGATGGTCGTCGTCACCATGCTGCTCTCGAAGCCGAAGATGATATGCCAGGGCAAATTGCCGGCGCTCAGCGGGGTGATGGCGTGGTAGTCAACGAGGATGACGTCGGCCGCCGCGCCCACGGCCAGCTGCCCCAACGGCAGGTCGGGCCAGAACATGTGGGCCAGCGCGGCGTTGTTATAGACGGCCATCTGCACCACGTCCATGCCGTTACCGCGGCGCGGGTCGCGGTGGGCCACCTTGTGCAGGAAGTACGCTTCCTTCCACTCGCCCCACATGGCGTTGCCCATCCCGTCGTTGCCCAGACAGACCGGGATGCCCAGCCGGAGCATGCTCTCGACCGGGGCCGCGCCGACGGCGTTGTTCATGTTGCTGCGCGGTTGGTGGGTCACCCACGTGCCGGAATCGCGCAATAGCTCCATCTCGCGGCCGTCAATGTGGATGGCGTGGGCGACAATACTCTTCGGCCCCAGGATGCCCAGGGCGGCCAGCCGGTCGACCACGCGCCGGCCGTATTTCTCGCGGGAGTCGTATTCGTCCGCCTCGTGCTCGGCCACGTGGATGTGAAAGCCCGTGTCCAGCCCCTCGGCTGCGGCCACACACTTCTCCAGCGTCCGGTCGCTGAGCGACAGAGAGGCATGGAGGCCGAACGTAGCCGCCAGCAGATCGGTGTCGCGCTCCTTCACCGAATGGAGGAAACGCACGTTCTCGCTGATGCCCGCTCGTGCCCCTTCCGCGCCGTTGCGGTCGGTCACCTCATAGCAGAGCGCGGCGCGCACGCCGGCCTTCTCCACCGCGTCGGCGATCTGGTCAAGCGAGCTGTCGATGGCGTTGGGACTGGCGTGGTGGTCGATGAGCGTCGTCGTGCCGTGCTTGATGGCGTCCACCAGGCTGACCAACGCGCTGTACTCCACGTCCACGTCGAGCAGGGCCCGATCAAGCCGCCACCAGAGGCGCTCCAGGATGTCGGGAAAATCCTTGGGCGCCGGGCCGGGGATGGCCATGCCGCGGGCGAACGCGCCATAGAAATGGGTGTGGGCGCAGATGTTTCCGGGCATGACGAGCTGTCCGCGCGCGTCCATTCGCTCGGCGTCGGGGTATTGCTCGCGTAGTTTCGCCGACGGGCCCATGTCGTGGATGCGCCGGTCGCGCAGCAGCAAGGCGCTGTCGTCGAGGATTTCGTTGGGGGTGTTCCAGGTTACTAATCGGCCATTGTGGATGAGGAGATCAGTCATGGGCGCAATTTTAGCGGCACTGCGAAAGTGCGCCAATCAACGTCATAGGTGAATCGTAGATTGGGTTGGGTGCAAAGTGACCGGCGGTTTTGTATAATGTGCCTCACGCTTACATGATTCCAATGGTTCTAGGTAAGAATAAACAGGAACGGTGCGTCTACTAGCTTGTAGGCAAACTGCAACTACTAGATTAATGCAGGAAGAATAGAGAACTCGAAGGAGATAATTGATAATGGCCAAGCCACTCGAAGTTACCGACGCCACCTTCCAGAAGGAAGTGCTGGAGTCTGATGTCCCCGTTCTGGTCGACTTTTGGGCCGACTGGTGTGGTCCGTGTCGTTTTATTGCCCCGTTCGTGAAGGAAATAGCGGCGGAGCAGGAAGGCGTCCTGAAGGTCGCCAAGCTGGATGTGGATGACAATCCGGCCGTCCCCGGCCGCTATGCCATCGTGGGCATCCCGACTCTGATGCTCTTCAAGGGTGGCCAGGTCGTCGAGCGCATTGTCGGCGCGCAGCCGAAGGAGCGCATTCTGGCCCAGGTGCTGCCGCACCTCGAGAAGGCCGCGGCCTAATCGAGCCGAACTGAGAAATCGAGAGCGTCGCCAAAAGCGGCGCTCTTTTTGTTCCCGGAGAGAATCCATGGAAATCGCAATCATGATCGAGGGTCAGGACGGGCTGACGTGGGAGCGCTGGCAGCGCATCGCCACGACCGTCGAGGAAATGGGCTTTGCCGGCCTCTATCGCTCCGACCACTACACCAACGCCAACCCGCCCGACAAGGAGTCGCTCGAGTTATGGGTGTCGCTCACCTGGCTGGCCAGTCATACCCGGCGCATTGAATTCGGGCCACTCGTCTCGCCCGTGTCCTTTCGCCAGCCGACGATGACGGCACGCATGGCATCGGCCGTGGATGACCTCTCCGGCGGCCGACTGACACTGGGCGTGGGCGCGGGCTGGCAAGAGCGAGAGCATATCAACTATGGTTGGGAGCTGCTTGATGTCCCCGAACGGGTCGCCCGCTTCGAGGAAGGGAGGCAGATCTTTTCCCACCTGCTGCAGGAAGACACGCCACTTGATTTCAA
>JAACJX010000672.1 GCA_014237545.1 Ardenticatenia bacterium
ACGTCCGGGGCGGGGTGGCTGTCGCTGCCCATCGCGTCAACTACAATTCGCATAACTGTCTACTCATTCGCAAGATAATAGCGGGAATTCTATCACAATCCGCGCGGGGCCTGTAGGGGAACGGATGGGATGTGGTGGGTTGTGTATGACGGGGGACTATTATACGAAGGCACGAATTTTTAAAGCCGGCACCGAAAAAAGGGGGTGTCCCGTATTTGCCTTTAAAAATCTTTAAATATCTTTAAATAGTGGTGTCTTGTGGAATAGAAGAGTATTTTTAAAGATTTATCAAGATTTTTAAAGGCTTTTTGGGGATGGGGTGTGGTAGTTGCTGGCTTTACAAAAAGCGTGCAGGCTGCGATGTGCCTCAACTGTGCTTGTTCTGCCGGGCGCTAACTATCCTGCTTGGCGTCCATCATTCGGGCCAGGCGATTTGGTCGAATAGCCTGGCCATGTCGCAATGCATACAGCCACGTAAACTCTGCGCCGTAGAGCAGGATTTGAGCCGAGTAGTAAATCCAGAAAAGAAGGATGATGAGCGAGCCGGCCGCCCCGTAGACCGAACCGGTGTCGCTGAATGAAAGGAAGATCGAGAGGATGTAACGGCCGATGAGGAACAGCACGGTGGTCACCGCCGCGCCCACGGCCGCGTCGCGCCAGCGAACATGCGCATCGGGCAAAGCCTTGAAGATGTACAGGAACATCGTGAGCGTCAGGGAGGGGATGATCAATCGGCTGAGTTGGGGCAAAAGGAAGCCCGCCTCGGGGAACAGCACTTCGAATCGCGCCTGAACGGCCGACAGCACGGCTTCCATGATCACGGCCATGACCAGCAGCCCACCCAGCAGGAATACGCTGAGAAAGGGAATCGCCTGGTAGCGGGCCAGCAGTAACCACTCGCGGGAGTTCGACGGCCGCACGTCGGTGATCCCCCAAATGAGATTGAGGGCTACCTTCAATTGCCGGAAGACGCCGGTTCCTGCAACCAGCAGAGCCACGATGCTGACAATGGTCAGGGTCCGGCTCGTTGCCTGATCACGCAGGGCAACCATGGCCTGATCGATGAAGCCCGCCAACTCGCTGCCCACCAGATATTGGAGTTGCAGCGTCACCTGGTCACGGGCCAGCGTGCGGTCGATGAAGAACCCGGCAATGCTGACCACGAAAACCAGCAGCGGCGCGATCGAGAAAACGGTGTAGTAGGCCAACCCGGCGGCATAGATCGACGCGCGATCCTTGAAGAACGCGCCGATGGCATCCTTGAATAGGAGGAAGGCTGATTTCAGATACGACATGCCATGGACCTCGGACGACGGACCACAGACCACCGACGACGGATCGGCCGACCACAAGTCCCCAAGCGACTGTCCCACCGACCCACTGACCTGTTATTTACTGGCCACTGGTCGCTGCCCATTTCGCTCTCAGACCCCCGCCAGCGCTTGCCTCAGATCGGCCACCAGGTCGTCGGGATGCTCGATGCCTACCGAGAGGCGCACCAGCCCCGGATCGACGGCAAACCCGGCGGCGGCTGCTTCCGGCCCGGCCACCGAGGCATGGGTCATGGCCGCGGGAAGCTCGATCAGCGACTCGACGCCGCCCAGTGATTCAGCCAGCGTGAAAAGCCGCGTGCGCAGGGCCACCGTTCGCGCCGCCGCCTCGCCGCCGCGCAGCTGGAACGACACCATGCCGCCCGGCCCGGCCATCTGCCGGCGGGCCAGTTCGTGCTGCGGGTGGCTCTCCAGGCCGGGGTAGATGACCCGTTCGACGGCCGGGTGGTCTTCCAGGAAGCGGGCCACGGCCAGACCGTTGTCGCAGTGGGCGCGCATGCGGATGCCCAGGGTCTTGATGCCGCGCAGGGTCAGGAAGCAATCCATAGGCCCGGACACCGCGCCGACCGACTTTTGCAGGAACTTGAGCCGCTCGTAGGTGTCCTCGTCGTTCATCATGATCGCCCCGCCGACGACATCGGAGTGGCCGCCCAGGTACTTGGTCGTGCTGTGGACGACGAAATCCGCGCCGAGGGCCAGTGGCCGCTGCAGCGCGGGCGAGGCGAAGGTGTTGTCGACGGCCACCCAGACCCCGGCGGCGCGGGCCGTCTCGCTGATGGCGGCGATGTCGGTCAGCCGCAGCGTGGGGTTGGTCGGCGTCTCCAGCCAGACGAGGCGGGCCGGCCCGGCGGCCAGCGCGGCGCGGACAGCGTTGGTATCGGCCGTGTCCACGTAATCGAAGACGATGCCGTAATCGGACAGCACCTTGTCGAACAGGCGGAATGTGCCGCCGTAGAGGTCGTTGCCGCAGATGACCCGCTCGCCCGGCTTCACCAGGCGCAGCAGCGTGTCGATGGCGGCCATCCCTGACGAGAAAGACAGGCCGAAGCGGCCGCCCTCCAACGCCGCCAGCGCCTCCTCCAGCGCGCTGCGCGTCGGGTTGCCGGCGCGGGAATAGTCGTAGCCCTTGTGTTCATTGATATCGGTCTGGACGAAGGTGGAAGTCTGGTAGATGGGAGTCATGATCGCGCCGGTGGCCGGGTCGGGCTGGACCCCGGCATGCACAGCGATGGTTTCGAAGTGGTCGTTCGCGGGTGTGGTCATTCCTCTCTCCTGTAAGCGCCCGGCGGGTGGATGCCGTGGCGCGGGCGCCATTGTATCATATCCCTGAAAAGTGTTGAGCGATTTGCCAAATCGCTGCGATTTGCCAAATCGCCCAACTTCGGGATCAGGCGGGTTGGTAGTGATTCACGCTGTCGAGCGCAGTTTCAACGATCGCGCCCTCATTCAGCAACAGATCCAGGTAGCCGAGCAACATCCACAAGCCGGCCACGCGGCCTTCCGGCGGCTGGTGGGCGTACATGCTTTCCAGCAGGGCAGGGATGGTGTCACAGCCCCCGCGGATAAGCTCCTGGCATTGCCCTTTGCGCCCGGCGATGCGCTCTCGCTGGCGGGCGATGACTGCCCGGTGGTCGCCGAACGGCCGCCCGTGGCCCGGGTAAACCCTGTCGATGTCGAGCGCATCCAGCGCGTCGAGCGAGCGCAGGAATAGAGGCAGCGACGGGGCGCGCTTCTTTCCTGATGGGGGATGGTCAATGACCGGCGCGGGCGTTACGGCCAGCAGCATGTCGGCCGACAACAATTGGCGCGTCTCCGGCTCGTAGAAGACGGTCTGGGCGCTGGCGTGGCCGGGGGCGTGGATGACCTGCCACGCCGCCCCGCCCATTTGGAGCACGCCATCCGGCCGGAAGGCGACCACGCGATCGGCCGGGACAGCGTCGGCGTGGGCCGCCAGCCCCTCCATGCCCCGCAGGATCAGCTCGTTTGTCTCCAGCGGCAAGCCGAGCGGCGGCAAGAAGTCGCGGCGATAGTAGGCCATCCGCTCGGCCCACATGCCATTCATATCGGTCAACCACGGCGCGCCTAGCTCGCAGATCCAGACGGTGGCGTCGCTCTCGGCGGCAATGCGGCCGGCCAGGCCAAAGTGATCGACGTGGGGGTGGGTGATGACGACCCGCGAGAGATCGCGGACGGCCACGCCGTAGGCCGCCAGCCCGTCGACGAGCATCTCCCAGCAGGCCTCCGTCTTCACCCCGGCATCCACCAGGACGATCTCCGGCTGGGTGAAAAGATAGGCGTTGACCGAACCCATCGACCAGCCGATGGGGAATTCGAGGCGGAGCGGTTCCATGTAGCTTATTATGCGCCGGTTTTCTGATTTGGGCAGGGGGTTTTGGGAAGGGGAGCAGGGGAGAAAGGGAGCAGGGGAGCCGGGCATAGAAGGAGTAGGGGAATTGCTTGTCAGGCGGGATGATTTGGCCTGCTTGACGACCTGCTGGTTAACTGGCCTGCTGACTCACTGTCCCACTGATCTGCTACGTTTCACTGCCCTTGCCACTTGCAACGCGCCACCTGCCACCTGCTACCCGGTGTTCTTCAGCCCCGACGCGATACCGTTGATCGTCAGGAAGATCGTGTCGCGGATGCGCGCGGCTGCGGCGCTTTCGGGGTCGGGCAGGCCGCGCAGCCGGCGCAGCAAACTGACCTGGATGAAGTTGAGCGGGTCGATGTACGGGTTGCGGCGGCGGACGGAGCGCTGCAGCACCGGGTCGTTGTCAAGCAGTTCGCGGCCGCCGGTCGTCAGCAGGATCGCCTCGCGGGTCTGGTTGAAAGCGGCCTCTACCTGGCCAAAGATGAGGTCGCGCACGCGCGCATCCTCCACCAGCCCGGCGTATAGCCCGGCGATGCCCATGTCGGCCTGAGCCATCGACACCTGCGAGTTGTCGAGCAGGTTGCGGAAGAAGGCCCAGTCGCGGTACATCTCCTGCAGCAGGGCCACTTGTTCGGGCGAGCGGCCGAACGCGGCCAGCGCCTCGCCGACGCCGAACCAGCCCGGCAGCACATGGCGGCACTGCATCCAGCTGAAGCCCCAGGGGATGGCCCGCAGGCTGTCGAAGGTGGCCGCTCCCGTGCGGCGCGACGGCCGCGAGCCGATGCGCATCTGGCTGATCTCGTCCATCGGCGTGGCCTGGCTCCAGTAGGTAAGTAGTTCGGGCGTCTCGTAAATGAGGCCGCGGTAGGCGCGGTAGGATGTAGCCGCCAGTTCGTCCATCGCCGCCAGCCATTCCGGCTTCGGCCGCGGCAGCAGCCGGTACTGCTCCGGCGCGCTGGCCAGGAGAACTGCATGGACGACCTGTTGCAGGTGGCGGTTGGCGATGGCCGGGTGGCTGTAGCGGTCGGCGATGACTTCGCCCTGCTCGGTGATGCGGATGCGACCGCCGACGGAACCGGGCGGCTGGGCCAGGATGGAGCGATTGGCCGGGCCGCCGCCGCGGGCGATCGTGCCGCCGCGGCCGTGGAACAGGGTCATTGTCACGTCGTGGTCGGCGCACGTCCGGGCCAGCGCGTCCTGGCCCTGGTACAACTCCCAATTGGCGGCCAGGTAACCGGCGTCCTTGTTGCTGTCGGAGTAGCCGATCATGATCGTCTGCCGGCGGCCGGCGCGTTCCAGGTGCGGCGCGTAGCCGGGGTGGGCGAACAGGGCGGCCATTACCTCCGGCGCGGCGCGCAGGTCGGCCCGTGTCTCGAACAGCGGCGCGAAGGTCATCCCCTCCGGCCGGCCGTCCTCGCGCAGGCACAGGCCGTGCCAGCGGGCCAGCAGCAGCGGGGCCAGGATGTCTTCCGGCCCGTGGGTCATGCTGACGACGTAGGGGCCGAACAACTCAGGGCCGTAGTAGTCGACGGCGCGCTTGATGATGCGGAAGAGCTCCAGCGTTTCGTTGGTTTCGGCCGACAGATCGTCCAGGCCGGTAAGGTCGGGGACAGGGCGGGCCAGCGCGTCAGTGAGGGCCGCGGCGCGGGCGGGTCCGTCCATCTGGACGAACCTCTCCAGCCAGCCCAGCCGGCCGAACAGTTCGTCGAGGACGGCCGTGTTGTAGTCGCTGTATTGCCGCAGGTCGAGCCGGGCGGCGTGGAG
>JAACJX010000093.1 GCA_014237545.1 Ardenticatenia bacterium
CGTCTACATCACGATCATCGTCGCTAATATGGGCGGCGAAGTTGATAAGATGCGATTGGCCACGATACGCGAAACCGTGGCCCTGGCCGCCACGGCCGATCCGTCGTTCAAGAACATGAACAGCGAAGAACGCATCGCTTTTATCAACGCCCGCGTCGAGCTGGAGGCCAAGCGCTTTGGGCTCGATCGGCCGTTCATCCTGCGCAGCTTTGAGTATNTNCGCGACGGGATGACGTTGANCCTGGGCTTTTCTCAGGCAATTGTGAGCGATAGCGGCTCGCGCCTGGTNAGAAATATTCTGCTGGAACGCCTGCCTTCCACCTTGTTGCTCTTTGGCAGCGCNAATCTGATCCTTTTCTTTGTTGCCCTTTTCGCCGGGTTGAGTCTTTCCCGGCGCTACGGTAGCTTCATGGACAAGACGGTGCTGGCCCTGGCGCCTACATCGGCCGCGCCGGCCTGGTTCTACGGCTTGTTCTTAATTTTGATCTTCGCGGCTCTACTCAAAGTGTTGCCGTTCGGCGGGATGGTGGACGCGCCACCGCCCGATAACCCGGTGGATTATTTCCTNAGCTTGCTGCGCCACATGATTCTGCCCATCGCCGCCTGGCTCATTTCGGCGGTGTTCCTGACGACCTATAACTGGCGCACCTTCTTCTTGATCTACTCCAGCGAAGATTACGTCGAGATGGCCCGCGCCAAGGGGCTGTCCGACCGGATGATCGAGCGGCGCTACATCTTGCGCCCCACGTTACCCAACATCATCACCAGTTTTGCCCTGCTGCTCATCACCCTCTGGACNGGGGCCATTATCTTTGAAACTGTCTTCAACTGGCCGGGCATCGGCCAGCTCTACTACCGGGCAATCGGCGCTTTTGACACGCCGGTGATCGTCGCCAACGTCGTGCTCTACGCTTACTTGCTGGCCATCACCGTCTTCTTGCTGGACTTTGTCTATGCCCTGGTTGACCCGCGCGTGCGCGTTGGCGAAGGGAGCCGCAAACAATGAAAACTTTACTGTCGAGGTTTAGCCAGCTACGCCAGTATCCGACCGCCGTCGCNGGAATGGTTATCATCGGCCTCTTGTTGCTCGTTTCCATTATCACGCCCATGATCATCCCCTACAGCGAGGCGGTGCGCCTGTGGCGCGGCGGCGAGACCGTATGGCGCTATTACCCGCGCAACGCCGCGCCTGCCTGGCGCAACTGGTTCACCAGCGTCGATCAGGCGGGGTCGGTCATCATCGACAGCTCTCAAGGGGACGTCGAACCAACTGTCACCCAGGTCTCGGCCGATACGCGCGAGGCTAAATTCTCCTTCGAATTCGATTTCCCTTACGATACCTTTCCGCCTGAGGTCATCCTCTTTGCCTCGGCCAGGTATGCCAGCAAGCAACCCTTCGTTGAATTGACCTGGATCACGCCCGATGGCCGGGAGATACGCGCTGGCGAATTTACGGCCACGCGCAACACTTCGGTTCGTTTTGACCAGGATACCCGCTTGCAGCGCCGCCTGGAGCGCGAGACCGGTATAGACAATGTCTCGGTCATCCAGGGCCTGTTCGACGATCCCAATCAGGAAGGCACCCAGGTATTGCAGGGCACCTACCGCCTTGATGCCACGGCGCTGCTGTTCGAACCGGAATCTGACATCGATATGACCTTCGCCAGCTATGGCGAGGTTCACGGCATTGCCGGNACCGACCACCTGCGGCGCGACCTGTCCGTGGCTCTCTTGTGGGGCACGCCCATCGCCATGGCCTTCGGTTTGCTGGCCGCCCTGCTCACCACGGTCACTACCATGAGTATCGCCGCATTCGGTGTCTGGACCGGGGGCTGGGTCGACGGGCTTATCCAGCGCATCACCGAGGTGAATTCCATCATTCCCCTCCTGCCCATCCTGATCATGGTCGGCACGCTCTACAATCGAAGCATCTGGCTGATGTTGGGCATGGTTATCGTCCTCAGCATCTTTGGCTTGCAGATCAAGAACTATCGCGCCATCTTTATGCAGGTGAAGGAATCGCCCTATATCGATGCCGCGCGCGCCTACGGGGCCGGGGACACGCGAATCATCTTCCGNTATTTGATTCCCCGCGTTCTCCCCCTCGTTATTCCGGCTATCGTCACCCTGGTTCCGGGATTTGTGTTCCTGGAGGCCTCCCTGGCCGTTCTGGGCCTGGGCGATCCGGTCTTGCCGACCTGGGGCAAGTTGATCAACGACGCGAATACCCAAGGCGCCTTATTCAACGGCTATTACTACTGGATCCTGCTCCCATCATTCCTGCTAATGATCGCCGGTTTGGCCTTCGCCATGGTCGGCTTTGCCCTGGACCGGGTGTTTAATCCCAGATTGCGTGAAATTTAATATTTTATGGACAAGCAGCCAAACGAATTAGTCCTGAAGGTCAGAAACCTTCGCTTACACTTCAATACCCGGGGTGGCCCCGTCCAGGCCGTGGACGGCGTGGATTTTGATCTGCGTAAAAACGAGGCCACTGTCATCATCGGCGAGTCGGGCTGCGGCAAAAGCTCGTTGGCCAAGGCCATCTTGCGCCTGCTGCCGCGCAACGCGGGGACCTACGACGGCGAAATCTGGTTACATGACCAGGACATCATGAAACTCGACGACGAGACCTATCGCCGCGAGATTCGATGGAAGCGCATATCGATGGTGCCCCAGGCGGCCATGAACGCCCTGAATCCCGTTCTGAAGATCGGTGACCAGGTGGCCGAGCCGGCCATTGTCCACATGAACATGAGCGAGGAAGAGGCGATGAAGAGCGCCGTGCAGATGCTCGACCATGTGGGTGTGCCCATCGACTTCCTGCATCGCTATTCTTTTGAACTGAGCGGCGGCATGCGCCAGCGCTCGGCCCTGGCGATGGCCCTGGTGACGCTGCCCGATGTGGTCATCCTCGACGAACCGACGTCGGCCCTGGACGTGCTGACCCAGGCCAGTATCATGAACCTGATGAAGCGGATGAAGAAGGAACTGGAGACCAGTTTCATTCTCATCACCCATGACATTGCGACATCGAGTGAACTGGCCGATAACGTGGCCGTCATGTATGCCGGGCAGATCGTGGAAGTCAGCGATGCCCATCGTTTCTTCACCAACCCCCTGCATCCGTATTCTTATGCGCTGATGGCCAGCGTGCCCCGCTTGCGGGAGACGATTGAGCCGGAATTCATCACCGGCCAACCGCCCAGCCTGCTCAACCCGCCCACCGGCTGCCGTTTCAAGGATCGCTGCCCGAGGCGCTTTGCGAAGTGCGATGAGGAACCGCCCATGGTTTTCCATGATGGCGACCGTGAAGTGAAGTGCTGGCTCTATGTGGATGGTGTTGAAACGACTGACCGGGTGAGAGATTTCCAACATGAGTAATGATAATGGGGAGATGAGCCTCCCAATCCATTCGAACGGCCAGCCGCTATTGCAGATCAAGGATTTGCACGTCTGGTATGAACTAAAAAGATTTGGCTTCGGCCATGCCGGCTACGTCCGCGCCGTCGATGGCGTTAATTTCAACCTGGAGCAGGGCGAGGCGATTGCCTGTGTCGGCGAAAGCGGCTGCGGCAAGTCGAGCCTGATGAAGACGATCCTGGGCCTGAACATCCCCACCAAGGGTGACGTGGTCTTCGATGACACGTCGCTCAGCGTGACCAGGGGCAATGATCTGCGCGAATACCGCTCAAAGATCGGCTATGTGCAGCAGGACCCTTTCGGTGCTCTGCCGCCCTTCATGAACATCCAGACGATCCTGGAAGAGCCGATGATCATCAACGGCATTAGCGACAAGGATGAGCGCCAGCGGCGGATCAGGAAAATCCTCGAAGAAGTAAAACTGACGCCGGTCGAGGAAGTATTGCCGAAGTACCCCCACATGCTCAGCGGCGGCCAGCAACAGCGCGTGGTCATCGCCCGGGCCATGATCATGGAGCCCAAGCTGCTGGTGGCCGACGAGCCGGTATCCATGCTGGACGCCTCGGTGCGCGTCGAGATTTTACGTATCTTGCGCAAGCTGCAGGAGAGCCATAACCTGGCGGTGATCTACATCACCCACGACCTCTCGACCGTGCGCTACTTCTCCGAGTTTATCTTCGTCATGTACGCCGGGGAAATCGTCGAGTTTGCGCGCATGCAGGACTTGCTGGATGACGCGAAGCATCCCTACACACATGCCTTGCTGGAAGCATCCTCCGACCCCAACGCGGACAATGCCCTTGTCCAGCGCGAGATACCGAAGGGGGAGCCGCCGAGCCTCGTCAACCCGCCGCCGGGTTGTCGTTTCCACCCGCGCTGCCCCCACTTCATGGAAGGGATCTGCGACGTGAAGGAGCCGCCTAATTTCGAGGTCGCCCCCAGACATCTGGTGGCATGCTGGCTGTACGACGAAAACATAGCTCATAAAGATGCCCTTTAACCGTTTGATCCTGATCGGGTTCATACTGGTCGTCATCGGAGCGGTGCTGCCGTTTTTAATCGTCATGCGCATCCTGCCGTCTAACTTTACGGTCAATATTCTGGCTTACGCCACTTCCACACTGGGCATCTTCCTCGGGGTGATCGGCGTGGCCATGTATGTGGGCGAAGAGCGGCGCAAAAGAAAGGACGATTACGACGACCATTGGGACGACCGCTAGCGAGCCTTTGTTATTTCGCCTCCCAAACTGAAGAGTGAATCAATACCTGACAGGCCGGCAACGTTGGCGTGTCAGGTTATTATTTGGAATAATTGTTTTCGCGAATGAGAGCCTGACCCTTGTTAGACGGCGCAATATGACCACTGATTGTGGTTTGTTGTTGGAAAGTAGGACCACGTGCAAAACGATAATAACGTCATACTCGATATTAAGAATCTGCACACCCAATTCTTCACCGAAGCCGGGGTTGTGCGCGCCGTCGACGGGATTGATTTTACTGTCAAGCGCGGCGAGGTGGTTGGCTTGGTGGGCGAATCCGGTTGCGGCAAGAGCGTGACCTCGCTCTCCATCATGCGCCTGATCAGCCAGCCGGGCAGGGTTGTCGACGGGCAAATCATCTTCGACAATCAGGACCTTTTGGAGTTGCCCGAGTCGCGCATGGTCGATATTCGCGGCAATCGGGTGTCAATGATNTTCCAGCAGCCGCAAAGCAGCCTGAACCCCGTGTTTCGGATCGGCGAGCAGCTATCCGAAGTGCTGCAGATTCACCAGGACGTNGGCAAGGATCAGGGCGAAAAACGCGCCGTCGAGCTCCTGGCCATGGTCGGCGTGCCCGACCCCGAGTCGCGCATAAAGGCTTATCCCCACGAGCTATCCGGGGGCATGGCCCAGCGCGTGATGATCGCCATGGCCCTGGCCTGCGTGCCGGAGCTGCTGATCGCTGACGAGCCGACGACCGCCCTCGACGTTACCATTCAGGCACAAATCCTCGACCTGATGCGCAACTTACGAACGAAGATGGACACGGCGATCATCCTGATCACCCACGATCTGGGCGTGGTGGCGGAGATGTGCGACCGGGTCAATGTCATGTACGCCGGCCGCATCGTCGAGCAAGCGCCCGTCATCGAATTGTTCAACGCGCCCAAACACCCGTACACCGACGCGCTTATCGGCTCGACGCCTATCCTGGGGCATGCCGACAAGCCGCTGACCACCATTCCGGGCTCGGTGCCCAACCTGATCGATTTGCCCAGCGGCTGCAAATTCTCGCCGCGCTGCGCGGCCAGAGTACAGTACGACCTGCAAATCTGCCTGGAAGAAGAGCCCGAGTTGAAAATGATCTCCCCCGGCCACACGGTTCGCTGCTGGCTGTATGAAGACTTAGCGGAAATGCGGGACGCCCCCGAGGCTCAATGGAAGGCGATCCGGCCCGATTTGCATAAATGAGGAGAAGCGGATGCTAGATGAGAGCCGCCAAGAAGCGCCGGTTGTGTCCGCCACGCCGCGCAAGAAGTTGATCGAGGTCAACAACCTCGTTAAGTATTTCCCGGTGCGGGCCGGGTTGATGCAGCGCGTGAAGGCCTGGGTGAAGGCCGTTGACGACGTATCCTTCTTCATTAACGAGGGTGAGACCTTCGGCCTTGTGGGCGAGTCGGGCTGCGGTAAGACGACGGTCGGTCGCACCATCCTGCGCCTCATCCCCGCCACGTCGGGCGAGGTGATCATGGACAGCCAGAACATCTTCGACCTCAATGCAAATGAGTTGAAGAAGATGCGCGCCGACATGCAGATCATCTTCCAGGATCCCTATTCCTCCCTTGACCCGCGCCTGCCCATCGGCGAGTCGATCGCTGAAGGGCTGCGCGTCCATACGGACAAGAGCGCCCAGGAGCGTTACGACATCGTCACCGAGATGCTGACCCGCGTCGGCATGCGCGCCGAGCATGCTCGCCGCTATCCCCACGAGTTCTCCGGCGGCCAGCGGCAGCGCATCGGCATCGCTCGCGCCCTGGCCCTGCGGCCGAAGTTCATCGTCTGTGATGAGCCGGTCTCGGCCCTTGACGTGTCGATCCAGGCCCAGGTGCTCAACATCCTGCGCGAGCTGCAGCGCGACTTNGGGCTGACGTATCTCTTCATCGCCCACAACCTGAGCGTGGTCGAGCACTTCAGCGAGCGCGTCGGCGTGATGTACCTCGGCAAGATGGTNGAGATGGCGCCGCGCGAGCTGCTCTATGGCGACCCGCTGCATCCCTATACCCAGGCGCTGATGTCGGCTATCCCGGTGCCGGACCCCACCTTCAAGCGACAGCGCATCATCCTGGAAGGCGACGTCCCCAGCCCCCTGAATCCGCCCTCCGGATGCCGNTTCCACACGCGCTGCCCGATCGCCTTCGATCTCTGCTCGCANGAGGAACCGCCGTTCAAGGATTANGGCGGCGGGCACTATGCCGCNTGCCACTGGCTNGAGGTGGGCGNGCNTGGCGCGAGCAAGCTNACGCCGGAGAACATCGCCGCCAAGAAGGGNCGNGATGTGGTCCAGAAGGTAATTCACTGATGACGAGCCGCCGGTCGCAAGCCGGCGGTTTTTTTTATGCGNTTCGCTTTTTGNGGNTTGTGGCNTGGCGNCGGAAGGTTCTCTCCAGGTAGCGGATAATNTCGCCCGCNACNTCTGCCCCTGTGGCTTTCTCGATCCCCTCGAGACCGGGNGAGGAATTGACCTCCAGCAGCAGCGGCCCGCGGCGCGAGGCGAGNAGGTCAACGCCGGCCACANCCAGCCCATGCGNCTTGGCCGCCGCNATGGCCAGCGCAATCGTGGCNGGGTCGGGCGTGAAGGCGGTGGCCGACCCGCCCCGATGCAAGTTNGCGCGAAACTCNCCGGTGGAGGCCNGTCGCTCCATGGCCGCCACGCACCGATCGCCGACGACAATGAGCCGCATGTCGCGGCCGCTCGCTTCGGCGATGAACTCCTGCACGATCGCTTGCCGGTTCAGCTCGGCCACTTTTTGCAGGATGGCGGANACCGTCGCGAAATGATGGGCCAGGAACACGCCGCGGCCTTGCGTGCCGCTGATTAGCTTGACNACTGCCGGCAGGCCGCCGACCGCCTCCACGGCGGAATAGAGGGCTTCCGGCCGGGCGACCACGGCCGTGCGCGGNATCGGCAGTCCCGCCTGGGCCATCAGTTGCAGGCTCTGCANCTTGTCGCGCGAGCAGGCGATGGCGCTTGAGGCGGCCGTGGTCAGCACCCCGGCCGTTTCGAACTGGCGCACCACCGCCAACCCGNAGAAGGTCACCGACGTGCCGATTCGGGGAATGATGGCGTCGAAGTCGGGCAGCCGGATCGTCTCCGTCGTGCCGGGCAGCGAGGCGACAAGCCGGTGCGGTGATGCTGTTCGCGAATCGCCGCGGCCGATGTGGACGGCGACCGTGGTCGTATCGACGATATCCACCTGATGACCACGCGCGCGCGCCGATTCCGCCAGCCGGCGCGTGCTGAANAGTTNCGCGTTGCGCGAGAGAATACCGATTCGCATGACGGNCGTAATTTTCCACCCGACCGCCAACTTAGGCCACCATTCACCCGCCNCCTNTTCCCCGGCGCCATTCGTTTGGCCGCGACCATCCGATGCNGANGACCNTGACCGTTCGCTGTAGCGCTTTGACCACCACCGCCCTAACCGTTACAATCCGCTGTGATCGGAGCATCCTCAATGGTAACTGATACATTCGTGATCGTGCCGACGTATAACGAGGCCGACAACCTGGACGAGCTGCTGGAACAACTGCTGGCTTTGCCCACGCCTGTTGGCGCGATCATTGTTGACGATAACTCGCCGGACGGCACGGGCGACATCGCGGAGCGATGGGCAGCAGACAACCCCGGCCGGGTTTACGTTGTTCATCGTCCGGCCAAGATGGGGCTGGGGACGGCTTACATCGCCGGATTCAAGAAGGCTATCGATGAGGTCGGCGCGGAGCGAATCCTGACGATGGACGCCGATTTCTCCCACAACCCACGCTATATACCTGACATGATCGCCCTGAGCCGGGTCAAGCACGTCGTCATTGGTTCCCGCTACGTGCCCGGCGGCGGCACGCGCAACTGCACCCGGAAACGAATTTTTCTTAGCCGCGTGGCCAATATGGTGGCGCGGGGCTTGTTGGGCCTGAAGGCCCGCGACGCGACGGCCGGCTTTCGCCTCTACCGGCGCGAAGTCTTGCAATCCATTCCGCTCGATGAGATCTTTTCCAGCGGTTACTCTTTCCTCGTGGAAATGCTGTTTTTGTGCCAGCGCCGGGGCTGGCAAATCGGCGAGATCCCCATCATTTTCGAGGATCGCCGCAAGGGGCAGACCAAGATATCGCGCCAGGAGATACTGAAGGCCCAATATACTGTGCTGCGACTCTTCCTGCGCCGCCTGCGCGGCGGCGAGCCCCGCCGCCCGGCCATCACCGTTTCTTCCGCTATAACAAATGATAAAAGTTAACTGTAATCTGTGTGGGCGGGATGAGTATNCAGTGCGCTTCCCGGCCACGGCAGACGGCAATGTCCTGCGGGTCGATGCCTTTCGCTGCACTCATTCCGGCTACGGACACCACCCGCAAATCGTGGAATGCCGTCATTGCGGGCTGGTCTATGCCAATCCACGCTGGGCGGCCGACGATGTCGTGAGCGCCTATTCGGCCGTCGAGGANAACACTTANGTCGAAGAGCGGCTCGGCCGCGAGCTGACGTTTCGCCACCACCTGCGCGATATGGAGCGCATCACNGGCCCGGCCGCCGGGCGCGCCTTGCTCGANGTNGGCGCGTATATCGGCGTGTTTGTCGAGATGGCCGCCGCCGCCGGTTGGCAGGCGCAAGGGGTTGAGCCGTCGGAGTGGGCGGTAGCTGAGGCCCAAGGACGCGGCCTAGACCTGCGCGTCGGCACGCTGGATAGCGTCGATCTGGCCGAGGAGTCGTTCGACGTGATCACCNTGTGGGACGTGNTCGAGCACCTGACCGATCCGGCGGCCGAACTGGAGANAGTCCGCCGGCTGTTGCGGCCCGGCGGGTGGCTGGTCATCCATACGATGGACATCGACTCCNTGCTGGCNCGGATCGCCGGCCGGCGCTGGCCCTGGCTNATGGATATGCACCTGTACTATTTCGGCAAGCGGACATTAAGACGCATGTTAAGCGAGCACGGGTATAACGTATTATGGGACGGGGCGCAGGGCCGCTANCTGACTCTCGGNTATCTGGCTTCCCGCGTCGCCGGCATGAACGCCACTCTGGGCCGGCTGGCGCATGCGCTGGTCGGGCGTNTGGGTCTGAGTCACTCAGCCATACCGGTTAATTTCGGCGACCTGCGCACTTTTATTAGTCAACGCGTCCGATGACCTCATTAGATATGATGATTGAAAAGATCGTGTTATACTGAACACCATACGGAAATCACTCTGGAACGCTGTGCATGGATCCGATTAAGTTACTCATCGTTGACGATCATCCTCTCTTCCGACAAGGGCTCGTCGATGTATTGGAGAGCGATCCCGGCCTGGTGGTTGTTGCTCAGGCGGCAGACGGTGAGGTTGCCGTTCACCACGCAGTTGAACACAAACCGGATATCGTGTTGATGGATGTTAACCTTCCCAATGCCAATGGGTTGCGCGTGACTCGCCGCATATTGAGTGAGCTGCCGCACACCAAGGTCATCATCCTGACCGGCTATGATGACGCCGAACAGGTCTTCCACGCGCTGCGCATCGGCGCGGCGGCGTACTGCTCAAAGGACATCCCGCCCGAAGGATTGCTTAGCACGATCTATTCTGTCCATGACGGTGGCTACGTCGTTCATGGGCAGGTCATGTCCTACGATGAGGTGCTCAATTGGGTGCAGCAGCGGCTGGGGCGCTACAACTATCCGTTGGACGAGCAAACGGCCGATACCTATACGCCTCTCTCGCCGCGCGAGATGGAGATCCTGGAAATGGTCACCCGCGGGGCAAGCAACAAGGAGATNGCCTTGCGTTTGAGCATCAGCCAGCAGACGGTCAAGAATCACATGACCGCTATCCTGCGCAAGCTCCACGTGGATGATCGCACGCAGGCCGCCGTCTACGCGCTTCGCCATGGTTGGGTGCGGTTAGACACGTCGACTTTGTCCTGAGCGGTAGATCTTAGGAAGCCTGTCAGGGGACATGCGGAGGAAATGAAATTATGCGCTTCTTCAGGAGCGAAGACGGGCAGGGGTTGGTTGAGTATGCTCTGGTGCTGGTGCTGGTCGCCGTTGTGGTGATCGCGATACTCGCCTTGCTGGGTCCGTATATCGGCGATTGGCTAAATAACGTCGCCGAGTGGTTCCGCCAACTTCTCGGTAACGGGGGCTGAGCGTCGCCCGGNCCAAGCNGGATGACGCATGTCGTGGGGGTTTGTTGCTAGTGGGGATAGATAACGAAAACGGCCGGCGAGCCGTCGATGGGTATGATCTTCGCGATATCCGCGTGCGCCGCGATTCGCCTTCCCCTGGCGCGCGTGATGCCTTTTTGGAATTAAAGAATACTCTCTGCGATCAGATCCTCCGGCAATTGGACCCGATAATCGATTTGTCGCAACGNTCNCAGGTCCGTCCTTACGTTCATGATCGNCTGGATGNCCTTCTGGAGGAGAGGGGAATTATCCTCAACCGCAGCGAAAAGCGACAACTGTTGGAAGCTATCGTCGCCGATTTGATCAANTCACAAGCGTGAACGCATCTGATTTNCGAGCCANGCCGCACGGCTCGCGCTGGCGCGAGGTGGGGTTGTTCTGGCTAGATGTGGTCTTCCCATCCGTATGCGCCCGTTGCGGTCGCGTGGGCTGGATATTGTGCCCATCGTGCGCGGGNATGCTGGGCNGAGTGCCGCCCACTATCTGCAACAGGTGCGGGCGCATGGAGGAGAGCGAAACGCCCGGGCCGGTCGGGGCGCTCTGCCGCGAATGTAGGGGCGGCGGGTCGCCCCTCCGTCAAATGCGCGCCGCGCTACGCTATCAGGAGCCGACCAGCGACCTCATCCACCGGTTCAAGTATGAAGGGTACTTCGCCCTGGGTCNCCCTCTGGCCCGCTTTCTGGTGGAGGGTTGGCCGGCNTGGGAACAGCCGCCCGACCTGATATTGCCTATCCCNTTGCANCCCCGTCGCCGTCGCCAGCGCGGGTATAACCAGTCAGAACTATTAGCNNGCCCTTTGGGGTTGGCCAAGTCGATCTCCGTCAGCGCGGCCGCCTTAAGGAGAACGCGACACACGGCCCCGCAGGTCGGCCTGGGGCCAGATGAGCGCCACGACAACGTTCGCGGCGCGTTCGAGGCAGACGCCTCCATCGTGGCAGGGCATCACTGTTTGCTCGTAGACGACGTGCTCACTACCGGCGCGACGATGCGGGCCGCGGCCGAGGCGGTGTTGGCTGCCGGCGCGGCCAGCGTCTCGGCCTATTGTTTGGCGCGGGTAAGCTAGTCATGGGATAATAAGCTAAGCCAAGTATTGACTCATTCACCCAAGTTTTCC
>JAACJX010000325.1 GCA_014237545.1 Ardenticatenia bacterium
TCGCCCCCAGCGGCGATCCGACCGATGATCCCGGACTGCCCAGCCTCTACGTGGCCGAACCCGACCGCCTGATAGGGCTATACCTCGTCGATCCGCGACTGTCGGCCGCCGCGGCGCTGCTGCCCGTCGAAATTCGCACCACTCGCACATCGACCTGGTCGCCCCCCAGCCCCGACCCCAGCGGCATCGACTATTCCGCAAAGTTGAAGCGGCTCTTGATCAGCGACGGCGAAGTGGAAGAGATGGCTATCTTCCGGAACAAGAACTTTTTCCTCAGCAAGACGACGGGCGTGCTGGCGCGCAGCTGCAATCTGACCACCTTTACGACCGAACCCGCCGGCGTGGCCGTCATTCCCGGCGACGGGACCATCTTCATCTCCGATGACAACGCCGACGCGGTCTTTACGATTCGGACAGGCCCGGATGGCAAGCTGTGTACCAGCGATGACGTCCGGACTTCATTCAGCACACGCGCGTTCGACAGTTTCGATCCCGAAGGCGCGGCCTTTGGCCAGGGGATGCTCTTTATCTCCGATGGCGAAGGGGCGGAGATCTATGCTATTGCCCCGGGGAGTAACGGCAAGTTTGACGGCCTCCCTCCGGCCGGCGATGACGTGCTTGCGCGGCGGTTCGACAGCGCGTCGTTGGGCATTCGCGATCCCGAAGGGATCGGCTATCACCCGCAGAGGGGCACGCTGTTCGTCGTCAGCCGGTTGGAGCGAAACTCGCTGTTCGAGCTGTCGACCAGCGGCAAAGTGTTGAACACCTTTGACATTTCCGCGGCCGGCGCGGTTCTCCCGGCGGGGGTCGGAATCGGGCCGGCCAGCGCGGACCCGGCGAAGTCGAGCGTCTACATTGTCGATCGCGGCGTCGACAACGACCAGGATCCCAAGGAAAACGACGGTAAGTTGTATGAGGTGACCTTGAATGGCGACCCCTCGCCGCCGGCCGACAATCCGCTCTATCTGTCCCACACGGCCAACACCTCGACCGCCTTTCCCGGCCTGCCGCAGACGGCCGACGAGGACATCCTCCATTTCGACGGCCAGGATTGGGCTGTCTATTTCGACGGCTCGGACGTTGGCCTGGCCGGCGTCGATCTGAATGCCTTTGCCATCGTCGACGCCGACACCCTCCTGCTGTCGTTCATGCAGCCGCTGACTATAGCGGGCGTCGGCAAGGTGGATGACTCCGACATCGTTCAATTCAATGCCACGTCTCTCGGTAACACGACCGCCGGGAGCTTCAGCCTCTATTTCGACGGCAGCGACGTCGGTCTGGCGAACGCGTCGGAAGATATCGACGCGCTGGATCTGCTGCCCAACGGCCGGCTGCTCATCTCCACCATCGGCGCCTATGCCGTACCCGGCGCGAACGGCAAAGGGGATGACGTGCTCAGCTTTGTCCCGTCTGGTCTGGGCGCGGCGACGGGCGGCGCGTGGTCGCTCTACTTTGATGGCAGTGACGTCGGCATAAAGCCGACGTCGAATGTGGACGGGATCAGCGTGGCCGCCGACGGTCGGATCTACCTGTCCACGGCCGAAAACTTCTCGCTGGCCGGCGGACCCGTCGCCGATGAAGATGTGTTCCAATGCACGCCGCTCAGTCTTGGCGCGTCGACAAGTTGCAATTTCGCTTCCACGCATTATTTCGATGGCAGCAACTGGGGGTTGGCAGCCGATGATATCGATGCGATCCAGGTTCCGTAGGCCGGAAATCCTGGCCCGGAGCGCAGAAACATGTATTGGCAACGCGGGGTTCAATCGTCGCGTCATTATCACTGGCTATCAAAAGGAGATAAACAATGAACAGCAGGCATTTATGGATGGTGATATTGTTGTTGGCGCTGCTGGGCGCAGTCATTTCGACTGTGAATTCCCAACCCCAGGAGGGCTATTCGGTGATGCTGCGCGGCATCGAGACGGCCGATCTGGGCGNCGCGCGGCCGGTCGGGCTGGCTTACAGCCCGTCGAGCGGCACGTTCCTCGCTCTCGGCGCGTCGGATTCGGCCGCGGCGCAGATCGCCGCGTTTGACCCGTTCGAGAACCCGGCGGGGACGAACCAGTTGGTGGCGCGGCTCAACGACCCGCTCAACACCGCCTATCTGGCCGGCGCTGAAAGCCTGTTGGCGGTGAACGAGGGCGGCGATTGGCTTTCGGCTCGCGTTGGCCCCGACGGCTTGCTGCCCGACCAGGCGGCCGCGCGCGTCTACGCCGCCCCGCTGCGCCTGGTTAACCCGCAAGGCGNGGCCGTCGACGAAGCCGGCGGGCGGCTGTTCGTGCTCGACGCGGCCGGGCCGAGCCTGCTGGTCGTGAAGGCNGACCTGTCGAACCTGTTCGNCGATCTGCNGGNCGGGCGGGCCGTCGTCANGCGGACGAAANTGTCCGCGGCGCGCGGCGCGGCATTGCGCGGCCTGGCCTATCACCCCGGTCGCGACACGCTGTTCATCGGCGACGCCGGCGGTTCGACCCTGTATGAGATGTCCACCGACGGCCGGCTGCTGCTGACCTACGACATCTCCGAGATGGGGTTGGCCGATCCGCAAGCGATGACCTTCGCCCCCAGCGCCGACGCGACCGACGATCCGAAAGTGATGAACCTCTATGTGGCCGACAGCGGCGGCCCGGCCGGNCAGGTGGCGGAGATNTCCTTCGTGGCCCCGCCGCCNCGNGANGTNATCAATCAGGCAGCGGTGTCGCTGGTCAACGTTATCGACACCTCGAAGGCGGCCTGGTCGCCATCGGCCCCCGACCCGGCGGGTATCGCCTACCGGCCGGCGGTCGGNCGNCTCCTCATCTCCGACAGCGAGGTAGAGGAAGCCCATCCCGACTTCCAGGGCTACAACGTCTTCCAGTCGACCACAGGCGGCGCGCTCGACCAGACCGGGTTGTGCAGCACGCAGACNTTNTCCAACGAGCCGACGGGCGCGGCNGTCAACCCNAGCAANGGCCACATATTCTTCAGTGACGACAACAACAACCGGATCTACGAGATCAACCTGGTNGATGGTATCTATTGCAACGGCAACGACACCNTAACCCANTTGAACACCCTGACTTTCAACAGCGATGATCCGGAAGGTGTCGCCTACGGCAACAACCGTCTNTTCATCTCCGATGGCGTCAACATGGAGGTCTACATCGTTAACCTGGGCGCTGACGGGGTCATCGGCGGCAACAACGACTCTCTGGAGTCGAACTTCGATACCCAATCGGTGGGCCTGCGCGACCCGGAGGGCATCGAGTATAATCCGGACACGGGCACGCTATTCAGCATCAGCACCGTCGGCTCCGACCGCTTCCTGCTGGAACTCTCCACAACCGGGGCCATCATCAACGACTACGACCTGGGCTTCCTCGGCTCCATCCCGCGCTCCGGTCTGGCGCTGGCCCCCGGCAGCGTAAACCCGGGCGATAAGAACATCTACCTCGCCAGCCGGGGCGTTGACAACGGCACCGACCCCAACGAAAACGACGGTAAGGTGTACGAGTTGTTCGTGGGGCTGANCTCGGGCACGCCGATGCCCACGTTCACCCCTACCAATTCGCCCACCCCCGGCCCGTCGCCGACGCCCACTCCCGGCCCATCCATCCTGACGTTCAACGCCGTGGANGACGCCAAGGTCGAGCAAGCCAACCCGGCGGTGAATTACGGGACGCTGACTTTGCTGGAGGTCGACGGCAGCCCGGTGCGCCANTTCCTGGTCAAGTTCCAGGTCTCCGGCGTCACCGGCCCGGTGACGGGCGCCCGGTTGCGGCTGTATAGCGCCGGCACGGCCGTGGCCGGCGGCAATATCCATTCGGCCGACAGTAATTGGGACGAAGCGACCGTCACCTGGAACACCGCGCCCGCGGCCGGGACGCTTCTGGGAGCGTTTGGCGCGGTTGTGCCCAGCACCTGGTATGAAGTTAACTTGGCCCCATACATCACCGGCGATGGGGCTTACAGCTTCCGCATCCAGCCCGCGACCACCGACGGCGCGGAGTACCGCTCCAGCGAGGGTGGTGTGACGACGATGCCACAACTAATCGTCGAGTTCGATAATTCGGTTACGCCGACGAACACGCCAATCCCGACGGACACCCCGACCCCGACGGACACACCTGTGCCGCCGAACACGCCGACAGACACACCTGTGCCGTCAGACACGCCTACGCCTACTGACACACCTGTGCCNTCGGACACGCCCACGCCGACGGACACATCCACACCGACGAACACACCCACGCCATCACTGACGCCGTCGCCGACGAATACACCTCTCCCGCCAACATTCACGCCAACNCCGTCGCCTACCCCCGTGCCCATCCCGGTCTATATCTCGCTGANCAATACCGGGCCCACAACCGTCGGCAACCTCAGCGGCGTGCGCGATGAAGACATCATTTATTTCGACGGGGCGGCCTGGTCAATGCTCTTCGACGGCTCCGACGTCGGCGTGACCGGCGAACTGGATGCCTTCCACTTGCTGAACGCCAATACCGTTCTGTTCTCGCTGGCCGGCTCGGCGACCTTGCCCGGTAACCTGTCGGTGCAAGATCGCGACATCGTGCGTTTCACGGCTACCTCGTTGGGCAGCACCACNGCNGGAACCTTCTCGATCTACTTCGACGGCGACGATGTGGGCCTGACGCAGTCCGGGGAGGATATCGACGCAATGGATATTCTGCCCGATGGCCGGATCATCGTCTCGACGTTGGGTAACTTCTCTGTNNCCGGCGCCAGTGGGGCGGACGAAGACCTCATCGCCTTCACGCCGGGCACGTTGGGCGCGACCACCAGCGGCACATGGGCCATTTACTTCGACGGCTCGGATGTCGGCCTGGGTGGTGAGGATGTCGATGCATTAGCAATCGCGCCCNACGGGTCGATTTACCTTTCGACCTTGGATTCGTTTGCAGTGACCGGCGTTTCCGGAGCCAATGAAGATGTGTTTGTGTGNANCCCCACGGCCTTGGGCAGTACNACCGCCTGCACNTACTCGNCGACCCTGGCCTTTGACGGCAGCATCTGGGGCCTTGGTGGGGACGATGTAGATGGAGTCGCCTTGCCATGAGAAGCCCACGCGCAACCCTGATGCTCATACTGGGCGCGTTGCTCCCGATGACGCTGCTGGCCTCGGCCTCACCGTCGGCCGGGGCGGGCTGCGCCTATTGGGTTGCGCCGTGGGGCGATGATACCGCGGCGGGCACGGCCGCAGCGCCCTGGGCCACCCTGGACCACGCGGCCGATGCCCTGCCCGATGACTATTGCACGGTATGGTTTGAGGATGGCGAGTACGCCGGTTCCCACCGGGTCAACCGCCGCTTCACCACGGCGACGACCTTTCGCGCCCTTCATCCCTATAAGGCGGTCTTCGCCCACGACGGGCTGGTATTGAGCCTGTCGGGCGCG